>JANMHA010000449.1:0-19400 GCA_031374925.1 Pirellula sp.
ATATATATATATATATACGTCTTGGAAGCCGATCAATCGCGGTTTGAAATCGAAGTATATCCCCGATCCTGACGCTGAGATCGGTCACTGCGTTCATCGACTTGCCTTGCATCCGTCGCGACCGGATGTAGTCTTTATGCAGTTGCACTGGAACGTGATGCGAACCGATAACGCGGGTGATCTATGGACCAACATCAGCGGCAACCTGCCGACCGACTTCGGGTTCCCAATCGAAGTGCACGCTCACGAGCCAGAGACGATCTACGTCGTACCGATCAAGAGTGACTCCGAGCACTACGTCCACGAAGGCAAGCTCCGTGTTTTCCGCAGTCGCACAGGTGGAATCGATTGGGAACCACTCACCAATGGACTACCGCAGCGTGACTGCTATGTAAACGTCCTGCGAGACGCCATGGCGACGGACACGTTAGACGAGTGCGGTATCTATTTCGGTACAACCGGCGGCCAAGTCTATGTCTCGCCTGACGGGGGTGATCATTGGACTGCGATTGTTCACGACCTGCCGCGAGTGCTATCCGTCGAGGTTCAAACACTGCAATGACCAAGTGCTCTATCCGAGTTGTCATGCCGTTTCATTTACAAACCCTCGCTCAAATAGGACCTGAAATATCGCTTGATATCGAGGCCCCCGTTTCCCAAAACTCGATCCTCGACGCAATTGAAGTGCGATACCCGATGCTGCGTGGTACCATTCGCGATCATGTGACAAAGAAGCGTCGCCCTCTTTTGCGGTACTTCGCATGTGAGAAAGACTTGTCCCACGAACCACCGGAGACGCCTCTGCCTGAGGCAATAGTAACCGGAGCCGAACCCTTCATCATATGGGGTGCGGTAGCAGGCGGATGACGTTGTGCAGGCTGCCAGCCTGCAATCGCGGTACTCAAACAGGCTGGCAGCCTGTTCTACGGTAGCGTTTTCAAAATTGCCTTCAGCCTATCTCGCGTCTCCGCGTGGGCTGGGACATCGACAAGATTCGATTGCTCGTGCGGATCATTGGTTTCGTCAATCAGTGCCGCTCCCCCGTCCTTTCCGCTCCACTCGATGTATCTCCAACGATCGACGCGAACCGAGCGATGTAGATTGGCTGCATTGCCTGCAACGGAAAACGCTGGATGGGTCCAAGTCGCCGAGGGATCTACTAAGACGGGTTTAAGATCATGACCAGACAGATCCGTTGGTGGTGTTAACCCGCAGAGCGCAGCCAATGTCGGATAGAGGTCCAGCGTTTGAACTGGACTCGAAACGACCGATCCATTCCACTTCGAGCCAGGTACCGAGATCATCATTGGAACTCGCGTTCCCACTTCAAAAAGACTTGCATGCTTGGACCACTTACCCATCTCGCCAAGGTGGTATCCATGGTCGCCCCAAAATACAACAATGGTCTTCTCACGCAGGCCAAGCTTATCCAGCTGCTCCATCACTCGACCGACATTCCAATCGACCCAACTGACCGAAGCGCGATACGATTGCAGCATCAGCTTTGCCTCCACTGCGGTCGCTTCTCGATTCCAAAACAAATCGATATTCTGCTTTGTCAACGCTGCCGCCGGGAAACCCTTCGGGGGTGTTGGATAAGCGGCAAAGTCAATCGGCAGAGTTTGCTTTTCTGCTGGATAGAGATCATAAAATCTTGCAGCAGCCGTAGGCGCTGCATGAGGCTTCGTGAATCCACAGGTGATAAAGAACGGTTGGTCCTTTAGACGTTCCATCGCAGCGATGGCAGCGTCCACGGTACGGTAATCGCCGTGCGATTCGCCGTTGCCAGGTAACTTAACTCTTTGGTCGGAATTGCGCATTTGGTCGGTGACGACCCCCGTGGCCTCCGTCATCGGCTTGCCATCGTCGATGGCTTCTGCCGCACTCGCACTTTTTGCCGGAGTTGGTTTTCCGCTAATGTTACCTGCGTTCTTGTTCGCATTATTTCTTTTCGGTTCAGTATCCGCCCCCTCGCTCCACGACGCGACATCATCGATGCCGCCGTGGAAGACCTTACCAAGCCGAACCGTGGTGTAGCCTGCATTTTTGAACATTTGTGGCAACGTAACCCGTTCGGGCATGAGCTTTCTGAAATTGCCTTGGTTATCGAGAACGCCGGTTTGCGTCGGATGGAGTCCGGTCAAAAGCGATGTTCGGGATGGATTGCACAACGGATATTGGCAGTATGCCCGATCAAATCGAGTCGAAACCAACGCCAGCTTGTCTATGTTCGGCGTTTGAACGGGGGCACCATAACAACCAAGCTCCGGCCTCATGTCATCGCTGAGAATGAAGAGCACATTCCATTTGTCTGCTGATTGGACAACGGCATGGTCGATCGATAGCCACGCAAGACTTGCGGTTAGCACGAATGTGATCGTGGATTTCTTTCCCGAAGCATAGGCGGCTAACGCTTCCAGCCTGTGCGTCATTGTTAACAAAATATTTGGCATGGATGACTTCTCCTCATTCATTTTTATCGTAGCGTAGGCTGCTAGCCTGTCTTGACGAACCAGGCATGTCAAACCAGTCAGGCCGGCTCCATTGCTGCATAGACCCTTCCGTGCATTGTGAGCCAACTTACGTCTCCGCGCTCAGCGTATTCCTTGACGTCGCGAAGAAACTGGACAGTTTCCGATTCGTAGCAGGGTTCAGTCGGGTCATCGACTGGCACGACCATTTCGACCTCAACCGCTACGACGTACTTGTCCGTCTGAATCAATTTTGTCCTTTTTATTCGCTCTCCAGGTATGCGCATCACTAACCTCTGTCGAAAAAGTGCACTGTCACCAGTTTGGCCACATCACTACTTATTCGCTTTGGCTTTCTTGCCCGTCGATTCGTCTTCATCGCTCTTTCCTTGACGTGTATTGGCGAGCATCTCTGTCTCCATTCCCTTGTCACCCTGTTGCGCGATCCATTGATCCAGTTGCTTTTGTAGCCTAGTCTTAATGGTTTCGAATTGGGAGTCCGCGGCTAGATTGTTCATTTCGTTGGGATCATTCTCAAGGTCGTACAGCTCTTCAGCGGGACGATTAAAAAGCCATGCGATGCGAGCCGCAAGCTTGGGGTCGTGCTTGGCATCTTCCTGCCAAGACTGAATCGGCTCCCCTTTATGAATGCCCCCGATCGTGTAAGTCTTGTCTGGTGCCAAGTTGCGAATGAGCTTGTACCGAACATCGCGAACGGCTCGCATCGGATAGGGACCGATGGCACCAATCGTTCCAATGGTGGTGTGCTGAGCAAACACATAGTCTCGCAACTGATTGGTCTCCCCAAAAAGAACCGGCAAAAAGCTGCGACCATCAAAGCCATTGTTGCCGTTGGCATCGGGACAGTTTACGTCTATCGTTGCGGGATCGATTCCTGCAGCAGCTAGAATCGTCGGCGCAACGTCGACGTATTGCATCAAAGCCATGCTGTTGCTGCCTGGCTGGATTTTGTTTGGCCATCGAACCAGGGTCGAGCAGTGAATGCCATTGTCGTAGACACTCCATTTCCCGCCGTAGGGCATGCTGCTCCCTTGCTCGCTGACAAACATCACTAAGGTATTTGACATTTGTTTGGTATCTTCAAGCAATTTCATAAGCGCACCGACTTGTTCGTCAAGCTTACTGATCTCGCCATAGTATTTGGCAAGTTTATTTCGGGTCTCGGTATTGTCGTGCAAGTACGGGGGGACGGTGAGCTTCGCAGGATCATATGTCGGGCCACGGTTCCAAGGGCCGTGCGGATCGTTCGACGCGTATACCATGAACCAGGGCTGCGCATCATCGCGGCGGATGAACTTCGACGTGTCCGTCAAGTCGTCTGCACCCTCGATATGCTCATATGGAAACGAGGCGGGGGGACCAACATGCTGTTTGTTTTGCAGTGCGACGCGATAGCCAGCCGCTTTCAAATGAGTGAACAAACTTTTGGTACCATCGTAAACTCGCGTATGGTTCGGAAAAGCGCCGCTGCGAATGGGGTATAGCCCCGTATAGAGCGCGTGTCGCGTCGGCGAACAAGTCGTTGCTGGATTGAACATACGACGAAGGTGCATCGACTCCTTGCATAGCTGGTCAAGATTCGGAGTCTTAACCTCCGTGTTGTCTTCATAACCAAGGTCGCGCCGACAAAGATCGTCGGCGATGATGAGCAGAAAGTTCGGACGCGTCGCCTCTGCAAGACTCTCTGCATGCGAAAGTACAAACAAACCGAGGAAAAAGCAAATGGTTTTCATGTTGGCTCCGTCGTGCAGGCCGCCAGCCTGCGTTGCTGAAAATTTTCATTGAATAGACAGGCTAGCAGCCTGTGCTACGGTTTGCTGACCGCTTCGGGGTATTTTGCAAGGATGGATCTCAATTCTTTGACCACTTCCTGTTTCTCTGTTGCCAAGTTCTTCGTTTCTAGCGGGTCGCTTTCGTAGTCGTAGAGTTCTAATTCTGCCGATTCAGCGGGCTCTCCCGGTGTTTTCCATTCGACTAAACGATATCGCGTGTTGCGAATGGCACGGCCAAGCTTTTCCTTCGGGAACGCATGAAAGGCGTGGTCGCGAACTCGCGTGTCTGGATCCCGGAGGACTGGAACTAGACTAACTCCGTCGATCGATTGCGGCCCTCGCGGTGCTGGCAAGCCGACGATCTCGGCTAGCGTCGGGTAGATGTCGACCGATTCCGTAAGTTGATTGGTGGTGGTGTTTGGCCTCGTGACACCGGGCGCAGTGATCAGCAATGGGATACGGTTGGCCTGTTCGTAGTTGGTATGTTTTGTCCAGATCCCATGGTCACCCAGATGAAAGCCGTGATCGCTCCAGAGAACGATGATGGTGGTGTCCGTCAATTGAAGCCGATCGAGCTCATCGATCACCTTGCCAATTTGAGCGTCCATAAAACTCGTGTTGGCGTAATAACCGTGAATCAGTTGACGCTTGAGCTCTGAGGGGAATTCTGCGTTCTTACCCTCCGGGATCGGTTTGTAGGCAGCGATCTCACCTCCTCGTTTGCCCGCAACATCAGGAGCTCCTACCGGAGGCATTTCAAAACTGGGCATCGGAAGTTTGCGTGGGTCAAACATGTCCCAATACTTCTTCGGTGCCGAGAAGGGCAAATGCGGACGAACAAAACCTACCGCGATAAAGAATGGCGTACCACTCCCTTCCCGCAGTTTCTTAGCGGCCTGGAGCCGTTGAATGGTCTCGCGCGCGACCCTTCCGTCGGCGTAACTTTCATCAGCGACATCTGGCGATTCGAACGCGGCTCCTCGCGGCAACGAACGAATTTGATCAAGGCTCTGGTTCGTAAAGAGGGCTTCCTCGCGGGTTAGCTTGCCACCATCGGTGCTTGCAGGATCGAGATACTCTATCACCATATCTTTGAAGTGCTGCACGCTAAAGGATTCCGGATCCCCTTCGTTGCCATGCCCGATGTGAAAGACTTTGCCGAGCGACTCGGTTCGATAGCCGTGATTGGCAAAATGCTGCGGAAGCGTAATTGCATTGGGAATTGCTTTACGCAAGTTGCTCCCAAGCCCAACCAAACCCGTCGATGTAGAATGTGAACCAAGCATAAGTGTGAAACGTGACGGAGCGCATACGGCTTGATTGCAATAAGCCAATTCGAAGCGCATCCCGCGGGCGGCCAATCCATCGATATTGGGGGTCTTGGCGATTGTGTCGCCGTAACAGCCTAGAGCTGGCTTCAAGTCATCGACAAGGAGCATGAGCACGTTCAGCTTATCGGCCGAATGCGCGCTCGACGAGGCGAGAAATCGAATGGCCATCAAGCAGGCTAGAACCGTAAAGGTGAGTCGAGGCATATCATTACCGGTAGAACAGAATTAGCCGGAGGGCGGCCATAGCGCGAAATTCAGTATAGCAAGGTGGAACCGCCCAGTTGGCTCACCGGTCACGTTTTTGGCTGGAGAGAATGCGGGACCGAATTCGGAATGTGTAGCCCCGATTTACATCTGTCATCACAGTCAAATCGATCCACCAAACTCGGTAATTGTATTCACGAGTTATCCAGTCGGTCGTAGAGCTGAGCGTCGCCCCAAGTGGCAATTGACCAGTCGCAGCAATCTGTTCAAACAAAGCAAATTTTTCATCGTCAATTGGAACGCTTGCGCGGTCCCACCCCCGAATTGCTGCCACGACTTCATCCGACGTCAACGGAGGTTCGAACTTGCCAATCGCGTTCTTGCCGGCCCGTTTGTTAAATTCATCCACCGCTCGATCCAACGGGGAGTTTTCCTTCGCTGCCTTATTTTGAGGACCACCAACGTTCTTTGGAGCATCAAAACGCACTTGCAATTTCTCTCTGGATTGCAGCCAGTCTGGGACAGACTTCACATAAGTTCCTTGGAGATCCAACTGAAATAAGTTATACAATTCTCTGAGGTTTGCGAGGCCGGCATTCGATACGTTGGTTTGAGACAACCCCAGGAAACGCAAATCTGAAAACTTCCCAATGACCTTGAGACTTTCGTCCGTGACGGCTGTATGGGCAAGGTCCAACCATGTGAGTTTGTTGAGAGGCATAAGCAGTTTCACGTGCTCGTCCGTGACGTTGGTGCTATCGAGCGACAAGACTTTCAATCCGGAGAGGCCTGAAATAGCGATCGCCGCCTCTGGCGTCATATCTTGACAGCCTCGCAAGTACCATTTCTCGAGTTTTGGCGATTGCTTGGTTACGAAAACGATCAATTCGGACGTTGTCAATTTGCCGCTAATCGTCAGTTCACGCAATGGACCAAGTGTCCTCAATTCACCGAATGCGGAGACCGCATTGGCATCGTTGAGTTGGACCGAAAGGATCTCTAGTTGCTCAAACTTGTTGAGGTGCTCGACGTCCTCCCTAGTAAGGTTGAGAGAAATGTTCTTCAACTTTGGCAGTCGAGCCAGCAAAGCCGAGGTAGGCGTGCTGATGTTGGGATGTCGTTCAAAATTGAGCGATTCCAACTGGGTACATTTAGAAAGTGAATCGAATCCCGCTTCGGTTATGGAGGAGTTAGCGATCGAAAGCTCCCGCATCTCCATCATTTTTGGCAACGACTCGAGATGCTGATCGCTAATGTTGGCCCCAGTGAGTTCAAGACGTTCCACTTTTGTCCCAGCCAATTGCGCCATACCGGCTTCTGTGAATTGGCAATGTCGCAGATGCACGTGCGCACGGCCAGACAAACACAAGACCCGAACGATGTCCATCGAGTCATCATCAAACTTTGGATCCTTGGGAGCATTGGGTAACTTTTCAAACGCGAACCCGGACTTCTTGGAATCCCCTTCCAGAATGATTTGAATCCAATGCTCCTTGGCATCTCGAGGATGAAATTCGCGAACGAACCCACCCATCGACCGAAGGTCCAATATTGCGTCATCGACCTCTTTATCTGAACCGGCTTCACCAACCGCAGCCGGGGACTTGATCGTCGCTTTCGAGTCGGGAGGCTGTTGAGCCAATAGTTGCACTCGCACTAGGTTCGTCATGCAGAGAACGACCAGCATGCATAGGATAAGCACTTGCTTGGCTCTTGGATCGCGCGAGTTGAAGGGGCCGAGGAGGCGGCGAATGCGTTCTGACAAGCAAGCCCCATCGAGTGCAGCCACACCCATCGACGCACGCGACGAACATTGCCCCAAGGTCAATAACGCCGTAGCGTAAGTCGCCACATCCATATCGTCGCGAGACAAACGCACCAAATCGTCGCACGCCAATTCCATATTGTTTTCGATTTGACGGAGAGCGAACCAAGTCATGGGGTTAAACCAATGCGGAAGCGCCATCACATGCATCGCGAGACTCCAGTACAAATCTCCTCGTTGAAAGTGCCCGAGTTCATGCCTCAAGATCGATTTCCGTTCGGGTTTGGAAAGTTGTTGCCACAAGGAAAACGGTACGACAATACGGTATTCGCTTGGCCATCGACAAAAAGCCGGTCCGATACTGTCACTGCAATAGAGCTGAATCGGCTGACGAATCCCAAGTTGCTGACAGAGGGAAGTAAGTTCATCCCTCCAATCGGGGTTGTCGTTTTTCGCTAAGTTGCTTTGATGTAAAAATCTGCAATAGTCGCGCGTGCGTCTGACGAGAATGAGCAACATTCCAGACAACCAAACGATCAACGCGGTAATCATGCATGCCTCCCAAGGGATTGAACTCGCATGGACTCGGGATGAATCGCTTGAATCAGAAATGAGTATGGTGTCGTTGAGAGGAGCGCTTACGGTTACCATTGCTTCCTCTTGCTCAGGTTTACTAGCGACCTCGATCGGCTTGGTGTAATCTCGAAGCGCATCTGAATTCCAAGTTGTTGCTTGGAAGGTAGGTGCAACTGCTGAGACTGTGTAACGCCATGATGCTGGCAACCACAGAATCCCTTGCACGAGAACGACAGTCCAGGCAAATTGCCGAAGCTGCGGAGATCGACAATGCGTCAATCTCAAAGCAGCATGTACTAACATTCCAGACACGATCACGCACAAAGATGCTACCCCCAATGTTGTGAGGCTATTCATGCTCATTTCATTCATGGTTTCTTTCCGATGCTTCTCTGGGACTTCTGCTCTGCTTCCGAAATCATTTGTTTCAACTCTTCGAACTCTGCGGCTGTCAACCTGCGATCCTTCACGAGATACGCCACCAAAGGAACGACCTGTCCGCCGCTGACTTTTTCTAACAAAATGTTCAAATCTCCGTTGACAACCGCTTCCGGTTTAATGGCAGCGGAATAGCGTGCCGGCGATTCCTTCGATCGTTTTACTGCGCTCTTCTTGCACAAACGATTGAGCCGCGTCTGAACGGTCGTGTATCCGATTTCACCCTTCAACGCACGTTGCGCTTCTACGATCGTGACTGGCCCAGATCGCCAAAGCATCTCTAGAATCTCCAGTTCGCTCGCCAGCAAACGCGGTGTTTCAGTTCTTTTCATCGACGGTTACTCCTTGCTCCTATTACAACTGTCATAGATAGAATACGACAAGCGTAGTAGGTAGGCAAGAGGCGACTTCCAGAAAAAGTCGTAGCTACGTCTCTCCGAGACGTAGAATTTCGCCTCGAGGTTCATCCTCCCTTCGGAGACCGTCCGGTTTATTTCTCAGGAAACTCCAAAGTAAGTCACCATCCCTCGGGGCCCTCGGGGAGGGTCGACCAGAGGCCGGGGAGGGTGAACTGAATTGCACATTTGCCACTCGCACTTCCCCCTCCCCTCGCTTCAAACGCTGTGAAGCATTTTCACCAACAATTCGCTTAGGTTGAGCGTGGCACTAGCTTTTCGGAATGATGGCTTGAGCAGTACGATCGTCGACGACGAAATGGCCCAGGGGAGTGTCCTTGTTGTCCGTGATCAGCCAAACGGCGCCTGGGCGAGTTTGCTGCCGATGTTGTTTTCCTGTTTCGATATCGTTGTACAATTTCTTCTGACCATCGGGCGTCATCCAATGCAATCGGACTGTTCTTGGCGACTCGTTGTTGAAGATAACGTCGAATGGATTACCGACTGGTTTCGATGGCGGAACCGCTTGGTCTGAAACGGGATGCCACTGGAGCTTAGGTAGGGAGGCAACCGACGGTGCCGGTTTTAATGCGAATTCTCTCGGGCTTTTCCCGCGAAGCTCCATCAACTGAATCGCATGTTCTGGTGCAGTCGCTAGGTTGTTCCATTCATGGGGGTCGGATTGGATATCGTAAAGTTCTTCGTCCCCGTTGGCGTAATGAATGTAACGCCATCGTTCGGCGCTGACTCCGAAACTTCCAGGATCTGCTAAGTAGGTTGTCGATACATGTGGCCAGTCCGCTTTCGGATCGTTCAATAATGGCACCAGGCTGGGACCGTCATGGTGTGACTCTGCTGGCAAACCAGCAAGTTCGAGCAAGGTCGGAAATAGGCTCACAAGATTCACCGGCTTGTCGCATCGCGCCGGAAGGGTTCCGGTTGGCATGCCTGGGGTATTCGGCGGTACTCGAACAATCATCGGCACTCTCGTACAAGCTCGCCAAGCGGTGTATTTTTGCCAGTGCTGTTTTTCTCCTAAATGCCAACCGTGGTCGGACCAAAGTGCGACAATGGTCTTCTTGGCGTTCGGCCCTTTTTCTAGTGCATCGATTACTCTCCCCAGCATTGCGTCTGCAAAGTAGATCGACGCGAGATAGCTTTGTATCGCTTGCTTCCATTGTCCTTGCTCTTGGATATGAGCGAAGTAAAGATTTGGCCCACGTCGCTTTCCTTCAGGTGGAAGATCGTCGAGGTCATCTGCTTTGTAGCCAGGTGGGAGTTGAATCGTTTCCAATGGAAAGGGTTCAAAATATTTTTCAGGAACAAACCACGGTTCATGCGGCCTATAAATTCCGCAAGCTAGAAAGAACGGCTTGGGTTGGGAGTGGCTTAACTGATTCGAAATCCAATCTGTCACCAGTTGATCGCCGCCGAATTCTTCGTCCGTTGCCTTCAACGGGCCCCAATCCGTTTCGACGTACTGCCAAGGCCCACCCCGTGGCAAGCTAAGCGGTCGAGTGGCGGGTTCGAGCGTTCGCGGAAGTGGATTCTCGGCGCTAGCCTGCGGAAAATAATCGTCCCACGATGGTGCATCAATGAAGTAGTGCAATAGCTTACCCGAACCAGCGGAATGATAACCGTGGCGTGAGAAGACTTTGGGCATGATCTCAGCATCCGGAAGCACTTCGCGCATCGGTTGGCGGTTGTCGTACAGACCGGACCGATGGGGAGCTCTTCCCGTCAGGATGGCGGTCCGCGATGGATTGCAAGCGGGCGCGGCACAATGTGCATTGGTGAAAAGAACTCCGGATGCGGCAAGTCGATCAAGGTTCGGCGTGAGGGTTTGCGGATGACCGCCAAGGCATCCAATCCAGTCATTCAAATCATCGATCGCGATCATCAACACGTTGGGTTGGTTCGCAGGCGGATCGGCGAGAGCAAACGTTACCATTCCCAAACCAGCCACCAGAGCAAGCACAGGACTGAAACGCCTCAAGAATTGCATAGGATTACCTCTAAGACGATGGGAAAACACGCCAAATTCTTTAGCTTTGAATCGATACTGCTCATTTATAGTGAATAACAGGTTGTACCGCGAACTCTTAACTTATGGCGAGTTGGCGATGCAAAAACTATCAGTCACAACCCGAAACGTAAGTGAGGGACCCACGAAATTGTCCCTCGCTTACACTTCGGGTTGGAATAGTCCACTCTGCCGCTCGCCTAAGAAAAAGCTTTTGACCTGGAAACGATTGAAATCAACAAAACAGAAGCCTTCCCGCACGATGGAAATATTCAACCGAAGAACCGCTGACTGGAAAGCCATTTTTCAGCGAGGTCTCCCAATCCTTGCTGCGATTGCACTATCCACTTTCGCCTTACGAGCGTCAGCCGCAGACCCTACGACCGATCAGCTAGCGTTCTTCGAGGCGAAAGTCCGTCCCTTGTTCGTAAAGCACTGCTACGAATGCCACTCGGCGGACGCAAAAAAAGTGAAAGGTGGTCTGCTGCTGGATTCCAAAGAAGGTTGGATGGCGGGGGGCGATTCCGGAGACGTGTTGGAACCGGGCAAGCCGAATGCCAGTTTGCTGATGGAGTCCGTCCGCTATGGCAACAAAGATCTCCAGATGCCGCCAAAGTACCAGCTAACGGAGGCTGAAATCGCCGTTCTCGAAAACTGGGTCGAGATGGGGGCTCCGGACCCACGGACAGGCGCTACGATCACCAAATCATCCGGCATCGATTGGGAAAAAGGTCGCAACCATTGGTCTTTCCAAAGAGTGACCAATCCAATGGCTCCGACGGTCAAGGACACCAATTGGGCACGTGTCGATTTGGACCGTTTCATCCTTTCCAAGATCGAGTCCGCCAACCTGAAACCCGCACCGGATGCGGATCGATTTGCATTGATTCGTCGCGTGACGCTCGACCTGACGGGTCTACCACCATCGGTTCATGATGTAGGTGCCTTTGTGCGAGATCCGGACTCGGACGATGAGGCGCTTGCCAAGGTGGTCGATCGTCTAATGCAATCGTCTGCCTTTGGTGAACGTTGGGGTCGGCATTGGCTCGACGTTGCCCGATACGCTGACTCGGTTGGAAAGACACGCAATGTTCCCTTTCCGTATGCATGGCGTTATCGAAACTATGTCATCGACGCATTCAACTCCGATATGCCCTACAACGTGTTCCTTGCCGAACAAATTGCCGGCGACTTGATGGACGCCAAGGACTCGAAAGATCGCGAACAAAAGCTGGTAGCTACAGGCTTGTTCGCGTTAGGCTCGATGGATCTGAACGAACGCGATAGGGAGCAATTCCAACTGGATCGCATCGACGACCAAATGGACACTCTCGGCCGAGCCACCATGGGGCTTACCCTTGGCTGCGCGCGTTGTCACGATCACAAATTCGATCCGATCGCTCAGACCGACTACTACGCGATGGCTGGAATTTTCGCGAGCACGACAACCTTAAGCGGTCAACAAAGTCGTCAAGGAGGCAGCAAGGAATACCACCATCCGAATCTGCTGGCCCGCTTGGATGCCCCTCTTCCCTCGAAAACAAAAGCAGGCAAGGATTCAAACTCCGTGATGGTGTCGCGATTGCAGGACCGACTCAAGAAGATTCAAGCTTCTATTAAGAAAAACGAAATCAGCAAGATTAAACGTAACGAAGTCAGAAAGGAAGTTGCTTCGATTCGCGAGCAGCTTGCCCAATTGGGGAGCTCAGTAGCCGGTCCGAAGAAGGGTAATACCAAGAGTGCCTCGGAGGAGACGGTGGATCCAAACGCCTCGCTTGCAATGGCGGTCACCGATGGCAAAGTTGAGGATCTTGCGTTGCGAGTCCGAGGCGAGCCGGATATCAAGGGGGATGTAATACCTCGCGCTTTTCCAGTCATCCTTAAACAAGCATCTGCCCCCGAGCTGCCCAACAACGGCAGTGGACGTCTTGAGTTATCCAAGTGGCTCACGTCACGCGATCATCCGTTGACTGCTAGAGTCATGGTCAACCGAGTTTGGGCGCATCTGCTCGGTCGCGGTTTGGTTGAGTCGGTAGACAACTTTGGCGCCTCGGGTTCGGCCCCGACACATCCGGAATTGCTCGATCATCTCGCTACCCGTTTTATGGACGATGGGTGGTCGGTGAAGTCAATTGTTCGGACGATTGTGATGAGCCGGACGTATCGAATAAGTGGCCAACATCTTTTAGCCAATGCAGCAGCGGATGAAGACAATCGTCTTTACTGGCGGGCCAATCTCCGACGTCTCGAGGTCGAGGCGATCCGGGATTCGCTCCTCGCTGCCGGTGGTATGCTAGAAACAAATAGGCCCGTTGGAGCGCCATTCGACCCGTCCATCGTGGAGGACCTCGCTAAAGGTGATAAAAAGAAACGAAAAACCACGACAACGGATCCAATTGGACAACCGATACGCAGCGTCTATTTGCCCGTGTTTCGGTCGAAGCTGCCCGGCATGTACACGGTGTTCGACTTCGCTGAACCGGATCAAGTCAATGGCCAACGCGATGTGACGACTGTTGCGCCGCAAGCGTTATTCATGCTAAACAACCCATTTGTGGTCGATATCTCCGCTCGGGCTGCGGATCGCATCCTGGCGCAGAAACTGCCCGACGACAGCGCGCGGGTTCGCTACGCTTATGCTTACGCGCTGTGCCGTTATCCGACCGAGACCGAAACAGCTCGAGCCTTAGCGTTTCTAGGTAAAAGCGGAGATCGTCGAAGCAACTGGGCGGCATTTGCCCAGGCCATGTATTCGGCAGCAGAGTTCCGGTACATTCCCTAATCGAAATCGATCCGATGATGAATACTTGTCGAAACACGTACACACCCATAACACGCCGCGGGATGCTGCAACATGCGGCAGCTGGATTTGGCTGGATGGCCTTTGCCGCCATGAACGCCAAGCTGGCTCAAGCTAGCGATGAGTATACTTCCCCGCTAACGCCGAAGCCTCCCCATTTTCCAGGAAGGGCGAAACGCGTCATCTTCCTGTTCATGCAGGGCGGTCCAAGCCATCTCGACACGTTTGACTGGAAGCCCGAACTAATGAAGAGTGGCGGCAAGACTTCCACCAGTAGTTACAATGACAAGGGCAAATCTGGTCCTCTCCTTGCACCTCAATTCAAATTTGCACCGCGGGCCAAAGCGGGTTGCCAATCAGCGAGCTGTTTCCAGAACTCAGCCGCCATGCCGACGATCTTTGCTTGCTCAATGGAATGCACACCTCGAACGCAGCTCACCCTCAGGCGACGATTGCCTTGCACACGGGCAGTGTCAATTTTGTCAGGCCTTCGATGGGTTCGTGGGTCACCTACGGACTTGGATCAGAAAACGAGAATCTCCCCGGATTTGTAACGATCAATCCAGTTGGCCTGGGTGGTGCACAAAACTACGGGTCTTCATTCCTGCCCGCCTCGTATCAAGGCACACGGATCGACCTGGAAGCGGGTGGCATCTTGGATATTCGGAATCGCCATCTGGGCAAAGAACGTCAGCGTTCCCAGATCGACTTGATTCAAGAAATGAATCGCGGTCTACTGGAGAAACATCCAGGGCAACTAGAGCTCGACGGCGTGATACAGTCGTATGAGTTGGCTTACCGCATGCAGACATCCGTACCGTCCGTACTCAATTTGGACGCCGAGAAGGCCAGTACGCTAGATCACTACGGAATCAACGCAGAGGACACGAGGGAATTTGGTACGCAGTGCCTCATGGCTCGTCGACTAGCCGAGTCTGGCGTTCGCTTTATCCAAGTCAGCAACCGCGGCTGGGACCAACACAGAGACTTGAAGTCCGCATTGTCGAAAAACTGCCGAAGTATCGATCGCCCAATTTCGGCCTTGTTGCAAGACTTGAAAGACCGCGACATGCTCAAAGACACGCTCGTGCTTTGGGGCGGCGAATTCGGTCGCAGCCCACAGGACCAAGGAAACAGCGGTGATGGTCGTCGTCACAACAATCAAGGCTATTCTATGTGGATGGCCGGCGGCGGTGTGAAGGGGGGAATCCGCTATGGTTCAACCGATGAATTGGGCGGAACTTCGGTCCTCGGCAAGCTTGGCACGCATGATCTTCACGCAACCATGTTGCACCTGCTAGGCTTCGACCATACCAAGCTTACCTATCGTTATGCCGGTCGCGATTTCCGTCTCACCGACGTTTATGGAGATGTAGCTAAGGAAATTATCGCCTAAGCAAATGAAGCGATGAAATCATCAACAAGTTGGGGGTGATATCCGATGCCGAGATCGCAAAAGAACTTGGCTGCTCTCTTGTCTTGGTTCGTTTGAAACGCGTCGAGCTGGGAATAGCGCCCTATCAAAAGCCTTAGTCGATTTGGCCCCGGACAATCTGTTGGAAATCAATGTGGTTCAAACGGACCGCGGATGCCATCTCGGCTACAACAGAATCTCGGCTACAACAGAATTGTCGGTCGGCGACGGCCGGAAGTTCGTTTGGAGGAACCGATTTCTTCCGTGCCATCGACCTATGGTCAAAAGCCATTGCTTCGCACTGGTTCGTAGCGTCCAGCTATTCCCTTCCCGCCGTCGCAGGCGTCGCAACCGCTCCTGTCTTGGCCTCCTGTTTTGACCTTCGGCGTTCAGGTACTTCAGGGGCTATTTCTGTCATGCGATTTGACTTGCCGGTTTGTTTTTCGAGTGCGAAGCCATCGTACAAGTCTCCAATGGCGGTCCGCGACTCATAGAAGAGCTTATCACCATCGATGCGAATGATCTGATAGAGTTGCGTATCTTCGGCAACTCGCTGCATGATTGGACTAGGCGAAAGGCTGTACATCTTCGGACCACTAACGGAGACAACATAGACGGTGCCAGTGAACATATCCACTTGCTGTACGCCCGTCGCAACATTGCCGATGGTTTCCGGTGTTGCAACCGGTGTTTCAAGTCCTGTACGGCCGTAAGAATGGTCGTGACCCTGAAGCACGAGATCCACGCGGAACTTGTCCAGAATAGGTTTCCAAAGGTTTCTAAGCTTTGCGTTGTCGCGGTCTTTGGCGGTTGAGAATATCGGGTGATGGAAATTGCAGATGACCCAGCGTTGTTTGTTTCTGCTCAATACAACGTCCAGCCACTCTACCTGTTGTTCCAGCTTTTCATTGCTGTTCATCGAAACGATCAACGTGTCTTGATATTCCAACGTATAGCAAGTTTCCTCAAGGCCGGCTGGGCAATCCTGGGGCAAAGTAAATTGTGGGCGCCAGTGGTGTGACAACCGGTTGATGCCATCATCCCCTTTGTGCATCTCGTGATTGCCAACGCTCGGCACGCTGGGGATCATCGCGTTAAGCCAAGCCCCTGAACCAAACCATTCGCCCCACTCGGCGTCGGATTGCGCTCGATTGATCAAGTCGCCAGCGTGGATAATGAATTTCGCTTTGGGAGCGTCGGAATGCGCTTCGCGAATCACACGTGACCACATTGAGCGAATGTCATTTTGCGCGTCACCAAAGTAAATGAAGGAAAATGGCTCTGCGGTATCCTTTTCTGTCGAGAAATGGAACCATTCGCTCCAATTGGTTTTATCACCCACTCGGTATGCATACTTCGTACCAGGTTTTAGCCCTTTGAATTGAACGCTGTGGAAATGCGCCGTGTTGATGTCCGTCTTCAGAGCAGCGGAGGTGGCATGGTACTCTTCGGAAAGGACAGCGAAATCGGGCCCACCCCCAGCGATTGCTAGTTCTGCGTAACCGTCTGTCACTTCGGTGGACGTCCGCCAGGTCACCGCCTGAGTTGTCTTGGGGTCGCCTGCCCATGTCAGAATAATACGGTCGGGTATCGGTGTCGGTTGATACATTTCGGCTGGCTTAACGGCTCGAACTGCGTGAGTATGCGACTTGTCATCGTCATGAGCGTAAAGCGAGTTGACGGCAGTGAGCCCACAAACAAAACTCGTAGCACTGATCAGTTTGAGAATTCTCGGAAACATAGGGTCACCTATAAAAAGGGTTGGGACAGTTGGTTTTGGACCTAACCGGCATTGGCTACTGCGAGAAATGCTGAGTTACAGTTGCAATGGCGAAAAAGCTAAGCCATACGCGTTAAGGAATGGTGAACAATATGTGAATTGAGCGAGAGTATCTTAAAAACAAACTATCGCAGCACACGCTCGGGGATTCATGATGGATGGTATTCGTTCGGCAGGTCACATTAACTCGGTGCCCTAGTATTCACCACAGGCAGTTTCGGCATTTCGACATGCTTTTCCCATTCCCCAAGCGGAATCTTCCAGGGACTCGAACGAAGCGGCTCCTTAAGCGGGAGCACCCAGGGACGATAGCGAGCGTATTTCGGTTCGGTTGCCAAATCGACTTCTGAATCGATAAACATCTGCGGCTTTCGACCGTTAAGCGAAGTAAGCACAAAGGCTTGTACTCGCGGCGTGCGACCAGTTCTCGCCGCATGTTCTTTTGCTAAGTATTTTGCCAATTGCCAGATCATCTCTGGGTCGCGGGTAAAGCGGTTCGCTTGTTCGACGTTGATGATTCCACGCAGATTAGGGCTATAGGTTTCGTTGCTGGAGCGATCGGTGATGAAATAGCGAACGCCAGCGGTTTTTCCCCTTAGCATCATTCGCCACGAGAACATATGTCCTCTTTCCGTCCAACTTGCATCTCCTTCACTCAGAAAATGACGGAAAGGCCAGACACAATGGAACAGGCAGTAAGTCAGGACAACGCTGATACCGAACTTGCGTTGAGTTGAAAAATCACGCCATTGCGTTTGCACACTCGGCTTGAAAGCTAAAGGGGTTCCTCCCAAGACGCGTCGCGGCCAATCCGGCTTAAAGAACAAAGTCGTTGCAAAAATCATAAACCACGGAAAGACATGAATAGAAAACAACACCGAGTTGGTCAAATGAAAAGCCACACAAACTAGATAGGCAACAGTTCGCGTTTTGCGTAGTAGCAAGAGCGGCACGATTCCAAGATCGAACAACAGTCCTCCCCACACAAAAAGCATGACCATCGGCTCGTTGCTGAGATATTGTCCCACGAGCGGCACTTGAGTCTGAGAAGCCAGGATTTGTCGCATCGGCTCACCCGCAAGCCAATCTCCGTGCAACTTGGCCAAGCCACCAAACACGTACGGGAGAGCGATATGGAATCGAAGAATCCACAGTACCCATGCTGCCGTCATGGGTCCCGCAATCGCTGGAACACGAGAGGCATCGTAGGCAACGTTCTTAGCCAACGGCAGCCATGGCATCCACCACGCGATCAGGATCATCAGGTAGTAGTGATTCTGGTAGTTGGTCTTCTCTAACAAAAAGACGTAGGTAAAGGTTAACGCTAACAAGAGAGATGACCATCGGTAGAAAACACCGGCGCAAACAAGCAGTCCAAACGCGATGATCGCCAAAAAAACGGTAATCATTCCGCTGGCCTGGAGTGGTTGCACCCAGTCGAAAACTTTGTACGAAAAATGAAACCTCGGCTCAACATAAATGGAATACACTCGCCCCGTCGCGAGGTAATCCCAAGCCCACCACGAAAACATCGCACCGAAGCCAATCCGGAACAGCGTGACGCTTGCATTGTCCACCGGTGAAAAAATCCGACTTACCAAACGAAAAAGCGATGCTGTTGGGACGTTGCCATCAGCATCGCTCGAATTGGAACTGTCGGATATTTCCACTTGAAAAAGATCTCGGTCTTAGCTTACTTTGCGTTGGCTTTAGCGTTGGCTTTTGCAGCTTGTTCTTCCTGTTGCGCTTCTCTCAAAGCTTCTTTTTCATCTAGCGTAAGCGGTTTCGATTGCGATGCGTTTTTCTTAACTGGCAAAGTGAACTTGAACTCGTTTTTACCTTTCTTGACCTCGACCAAAACAGGTTCTTTCTCGGAATCAAATTCACAAGGGCACTTGAATCCAGGAACGACGTCATTCTTAGGAGGCAATACATGGACTTTGTGGTTACCGATCACGGCCCCATCGTCAGGGTTGTAGGTGGTGATTACAAACTCCCCTTTTTCGTTGGCAATCCCAAAGCCCTGCTTTCCCACCAGAGCAGAAGCTCCCTCGCCCGTCCCTGACAGAGGTTCGAAGAACAGCCATGCACTCGGCACGGCTTTCCCTTCGCAAGTGACGGTTCCACGCACGGCAGCGACTGGAAAGTCCGAACCGCTGCCACAGCCTAGGCAGAACAGCAATCCAAATACCATCGGGGCGATCACCCGTACCAGATGACTCATAATTCGTCTCTCCATTGTTCTTCCTAAGCTCTCTCGTGTTTCCAAGTCAGGCAAGGATTACTGCCATTCCCCAAGAACTCTTCCGTCACTCTTGTCGTTCAAGTCGCTGTACGTTTGTTGCGCCACAGACTCGCTAACAAAGTGAACAGAACCGTCGGCGAACACAAATTGAGCGCCCCCTGTGTG
>JANMHA010000458.1:0-43250 GCA_031374925.1 Pirellula sp.
CCGCCCACACCCCCCATCCCCCCCCTCCCCCCCCCCCCCGCCCCCCCAACGCGGGCGAGGCGGGAGCGAAGACCGGCGGTTAACGGGCCGGTCCTTAGGACGCCAAAACAAGGTTGAGAGGAGGCAAGCTCCCGCTCAACCTCAGCGAATTGTTCTCCCACTCACTTTAGCGAATTGTTCTCCCGCTCAACTTTAGCGAATTGTTGGTGAAAATACTCCACCCTCCCCTCGCTTCGCTCGACCCTCCCAGCAGCGGGAGGGTTACTTAGCTGGCCGATCTCCGGACGGATGGTGACTAACAACCCAATTTAGACAACCGATCCACCAACTTTTTTTTGAAGAGTCCATTTCTTTAGAATATCCCGCAAACCCCCCCACACGGGTGCAAAATTTAACGCAAACAAGGTGCAAGTCGGATCGTCGTGACAACCAGCAAATATTGCCTATTGACTACTTTACTAACCAATCTAAGCTAGGTCGTACGTAAAGAATTCACCTACCTAGACAGAGGGGGGCTGGTTTTGATGGCAAGTACAGTAGAAAATCTTGACTCCGAAACCCAGGTAGTTTTTTCAGATGTCCAATTCAAACGGTACCATCGTCTGGGTACGGTTGATCGGCATGCGGCGGAGTCTCTTAACGAGTTTTGTCGGGCAAACTCCAGGTCGAACGCAACCGCCACAAAACTCGCAAACCGATCCGTAATCCAGTCCCTACTGACGTCTTTTCCCTTGGCGTTGGCCGATTTCATCTCCCTTTACGCCTGCTTGTTTTTGACCTCCGCCGCATTCGAGCGAGTGGTTCAAATCTCCACACAACAAGTTGAGAACAGAACGGCTTTTTTTGTTTCTTTGATCATTCTTCCCATTGCTCATCTAGCTGGATTGTATCCCGGTTTGGGACTTGGATCTGTAGTAGAGTTTAGGCAACTGGCAAGAGTGCTTTTCGCGACGTTGTTGGTTTTTGCTGGAATCGGTTGGTTTTGCTTTCCACAAATGTGGGTTTTCTATGCCTTGGTAGGAACGACCGCCTTTGCAATTGCACTACCTGTAACCATGTCTGCTCGCTTTTGTGCACGAAATCTAGCGAAGCGCTGTCCATGGTGGGGTGCACCAATTTTGATCGTGGCAGATCCAGCACGTGGATTAGAACTGTTTCGTAGGATGAAACATGAGGTGGATCAAGGTTTTCGTCCGGTTGGTTTGCTTTTGGACCCCAACCAATATTGGGGTCTGGATCATACAGTCCAAGAAAATGAGATGCCTGTCTACGACATTCGCTACGCCGACGATACCGCGATGAATCTGGGTGTGACGTGGGTCATCGTTTCTCCATGCGCAAACCGGGACAAGGCGCCTGTTCTTGACCATTCCTTGGCGGCAATACCTAACAAGATTTTGTTATCCTCCAGCCAGGCCGATCTGAGCATCTGGGATCAGATGTTCTGTGTTGGATCTTCGACAGGTTTACGTTTTGGAGGTGCGCAACCGAGCACGATCCAGTTGACGGTCAAGCGAGTTTTAGACCTCGTTTTAACATCGTTGGTCCTAGTCCTTGGATCGCCGGTTTTTGCTCTGTTTTGCTTGTTGGTTCGGCTAAGTTCGCGCGGCCCTATATTCTATTTTCAGCGTCGAATCGGTTACGGTGGTCGCGAGTTCAAGGCATGGAAATTCCGGTCCATGCAGCAGAACGCAGATCAAGTGTTAGGAAACTATCTGGCCTGCAATCCGGCAGCCAGAAAAGAATGGGACGAAACGCACAAACTTTCCAACGACCCACGCGTCACGACGATTGGAAGATTCTTGCGGGCGACGAGTTTCGATGAGCTGCCACAGTTGTGGAACATCATGCTGGGAGAGATGAGCTTAGTGGGACCGCGTCCGATCGTAGATTCCCCGACCTACGACGCATCCTACATCCATCAGTATCCTGACGAGTTCGAAGCCTACAAAACGGTCCGACCTGGTCTGACCGGTTTATGGCAGGTTAAGTGTCGCAACAGTGGGGTGTACGAGCTTCGGATTTATTGGGACATGTACTATATTCGGAACTGGTGCATATGGTTGGACCTGTATTTGATCATGCGAACGATCAAAACTGTCGCGATGCGAGAGGGATCATAGCATTGCTATTTCAGCAGCGAGCGCCTGTGGGCCCCATCTGTGATGGGATGTGCACCATTTAGTTGAGCGACGAGCATACGCGTCTTTTAAAAGACTCGACAATGCCGTTAGCAGGTCGTAAAACGACTATAATCAACTGCACTCTAGTTGCGAATTGCTAAACTGCATCCATCCTAGGTGCAAACGAGCGAAACTGGTCAAATTCCTCACTGAACTGGCGATCCTCAAAACCGAGATTCATTTTGTGCCAACCCGAACATGAGTTGGACAAGGCAAAAGAAGGATGACATTGCGATAGCAGAGTCACCCAAAGGAACGAAGTCCGCGCCGGGACTCACGACTAGCCCCTAGCAACTAGCAACTAGCAACTAGCAACTCCCCCCTAGCCTCTAGCCCCTAGCAACTAGCCTCTAGCAACTGAAAAAATGATTCTCGTCACCGGCGCGGCCGGCTTTATCGGCTTTCATTTGAGCAAACGGTTGCTCATGGCAGGCCACCAAGTCGTCGGTGTCGACAATCTAAATGACTACTACTGCGTACAACTCAAGAACGATCGGCTCAAGCAGCTGCAAGCGTTTCCAGAGTTTCAGTTCCAGCGATTGGAACTAGCGGACCGCAAGGCAGTTAATCATCTGTTTGAGACTCTTGCGTTCGATCGCGTCGTGCATTTGGCGGCCCAAGCGGGCGTCCGCTACTCGCTTGAAAATCCAGCCGCCTACATCGATTCCAACTTGGTTGCGTTCGCGAATATTTTAGAGGGATGTCGCCACGCCAGAACGCCACATTTGGTTTATGCCAGCAGCAGCGGTGTTTACGGTGCGAACACGAGTCAACCCTTCTCGATCCATCAAAATGTCGACCATCCTGTAAGCTTGTACGCAGCCACCAAAAAGGCGAATGAGTTGTTAGCGCACACGTACAGTCATTTGTTTCGATTGCCCACGACCGGATTGCGTTTTTTTACGGTTTATGGTCCTTGGGGACGACCGGACATGGCGTTGTATAAATTCACTCAGGCGATCATCAAGGGTGATCCGATTGACGTCTACAATCATGGCAGAATGCGTCGCGACTTCACCTATGTGGAGGACGTGGTCGACGCACTCCAACGCATTATAGACAAAATTCCAGAGCCAAACCTAGGATGGAATAGCGACTGTCCGGACCCCGGGACAAGTAACGCACCTTACCGATTATTCAATATCGGAAACCATCAGCCAACGGAACTGGGAAAGTTCATTGAGGTACTTGAGCAGGCGATAGGAATTGCAGCGATCAAAAATTATCTCCCGATGCAACCTGGCGATGTGCTTGAGACGTACGCAGACGTCGAAGACCTTCGAGCAGCGATAGGTTACGCACCAACGACACCGATCGAAGTTGGCGTAGCCCATTTCGTAGACTGGTATCGAGAATATAGTCATCAGTAGTGGCTAGTGGCTAGTGGCTAGTGGCTAGTGGCTAGTGGCTAGTGGCTAGTGGCTAGTCGCTAGTCGCTAGAAACTAGAAACTAGAAACTAGAAACTAGAAACTAGAAACTAGAAACTAGAAACTAGAAACTAATTAATGTCTTTCGAAACTTTGGAGGTATGGAGACGGTCGGTGCAGCTTTCGGTTGCGTTGTACATATCGACGAGGGAATTGAAGGATTTTGGGTTTAGGGATCAGTTAACTCGCAGTGGTTTATCGGTACCCTCGAATATTGCGGAGGGTTACGAACGCGACAGCGATGCAGAGATTGCTCAATTTTTGAAGATAGCGAAAGGTTCGACGGGTGAGTTACGAACGCAGATATTGATTGGGCTGGAGGCCGGAATGCTGCAAGCGGACCAGGCCAAGGAATGGGCGGAGGAAGCCAAGCAATTGGGTTCAATGATAAGCGCCCTAATTCGCCGCCACAAAAAATCACCCCCAAGCAACTAGAGTGGCTAGTCACTAGTCACTAGTCACTAGTCACTAGCCCCTAGCGACTAGCAACTAGCAACTAGCAACTAGCAACTTAACAAATGAACGACTTCGTAAGATCTTGGAAAGTAGCCGGCGACGAAATGGAGCGGCAGCGCAATGAGCGGTTGCAGAAAATGGATCCTGCGTATGGGGCGAGAATGATGGGTGCGACGGAAATACCATCACGGGAATACTTGTACGCCAACGGACTTGCTCGGTGGCAGTGCTGGATGATGCGATGGCGATTGCAAGACCTAATGGCGCAAGTTGCCACGTCGGTCTCGGGCAAGGAGAGTCCTGAGCGGGATGCTTAGCCGTTCGCTGTGGGAATCCGCGATCGAATTGCAATCCTACATGCAATCGCAGAACTTTCGATTTTGCTTTATTGGCGGCGTGGCAGTCCAGCGTTGGGGCGAGCCTCGCGTAACAGACGACCTCGATTTAACGCTCTTTTTGAATTATGGTGAGGAGCAGGAAGTTGCAAAGCGGATATTGGCGAGGTATCAATCGCGACACCCTCAACCATTGGCATTCGTGTTAGAGGCGAGGATCTTGTTGCTGCAAGATATCAGCGGTACGGACATTGACTTATCCATAGGAGGGATGCCGTATGAGGAGCGGATGGTAAAGCGTTCGAGCGAATGGCAAGTGGCTGGGCAAGGAAGTTTGACGACCTGTAGTGCGGAGGACCTAGTTATTTTGAAATCGTTTGCATCGCGTCCTCGCGACTGGATCGACGTCGAGAAGACGATCATTCGCCAAAGCAAAAAACTAAATCGAGACTTAATTTGCGAGGAGCTAGAAGTCCTGGCGGGTCTTAAAGAAGAACTAGAAATTCTCGACCAGCTAGAAACCCTCTTTCAAAAACACCGAGCTAGCCCCTAGCCCCTAGCAACTAGTCCCTAGCAACTAGCAACTAGCAACTAGCAACTAGCAACTAGCAACTAGCAACTAGCAACTAGCTACTAGCCCCTAGCCCCTCCCCATGCCCTTTACTGTAGAACAGCGCAACGAGCTCATTCGGGCAGCACTGGCCAAGTTCAATCCGAACGTCAAGGATTTCAGTCATGACCGAGGGCTTCCAACGCGGCCAGTGGGTCATGCTAGCGGTCTAGCGACATCCACATCGATCGTCAGAAGCTATCGCAAGGATCATCGTCGAGCGAGTCAAAACGTGGAGCCGCAGCAAGTCATCGATGTCTTGAACGACGCAGGTATTCGTCGATGGGTACTGATGGGATTGTATGGATATGTCGGTTATTTATCGCAGCCCAGAGCCACACAAGATGTGGATATTTTAGTCGCGGCAGAAGAGTTGGAAAATGCGATTGGAGCCATTGAATCGCGATGGCCAGAGCTACAAACGGAACGATTGGAAGTGGTCGTTAGATTCCGTGACCCAGGCGAAGTTGCCATTACGGGTGAAATGAAACAAGTGATTCTCGTCATGTTACCCAGCAGTGATTGTTATGCAGCGATCCTTGCACGGTATCATCGCATTGACAAAACGACAGGCCACAAGGTTCCGACACTAGAAGCGGCGTGTGCGAGCAAGTTTGCGGTATTGGTATCGCCGCATCGGGATTTCGATCGGAAGCAGCAGGACGCAGTTGACCTTCGCAATATGATGGTCCCCAACAGAGAAGAGTTCGACATAGCAATCCTTGAGCGACTGGGCGACCTAGTCTATCCCGGTGGCGGAACGGAAATCCTGGAGTTCCTCGACCTAGCCATCCACAAGAAACCATTTCCAATCTAGTTGCTAGCCCCTACCCCTAGCAACTAGCCCCTAGCCCCTAGCCACTATGTCCTTTTCACTTCTTCGACAACGTGACCAAGCCAATGCGACCGAGCGTGAGTTGCTTCGTCAAGTTGCATTAGAACGGCTTCATCAAGCGATCAAAAGACATTTGCCAGAGCAACCGGTATGGGTCTACGGTTCGATTCAAAAACCTGGAAAATTCCGACTCGAATCCGATATTGATATCGCGTTAGAGCATCCATCCACGAACAATTCCTTGTATGCACTTCAAAGTTTGTTGACCGAAGCGACAGGGCATCAAGTTGACGTTTGCATGCTCGAAGAAACGCGTCTAAAAGAAAAGATCATGTCACAAGGTCAACGATGGACCGAATCGGTTTAGAAATTCTTCATCAAGAGCTGTTGGCCGATGCTCTGGTATTACAAAACGCTGCATGGGCCGCGAGGGAGCGAATGACCCAGACATTCAATGGCTCCAGCGAAGCCTGTGGGTACCAGCTGAATCGATTTTATAACATACTGGAACGAGGTTTTGAACGGATTTGTGAATCGTTTGAGAATCACTTTGAGAAACGTGGCGACTATCATGAGAAGCTGATTTTACGAATGACATTGTCGTTGCCTGGAATTCGTCCCGCTTTTCTTCCGACTGAGTCTGTTGAATCCCTTCGCGAACTGAAAGGCTTTCGGCATGTATTTCGTCACGCCTATGACTTGATACTCATTTCCGATCGCTTGGAATCGCTTGTAAATCATGCCGAAAAATTGGCGGCTGAACAGCCTAGACGTATCGAATCCTTCATTCGCGAAGTTCAAGACAATATCGGCGTTGACTAACGCCCCCCACTCCGACTGCCCACAGCCCACTCCCGCTCGCACTCGCCCCCCACTCCTCAAACGCCGTGAAGGATTTCCGTCCGCTCGGAGTTTGTCTCCGACGGACGCCGTTTTGGCGTCCTACGAGTGAGGTTCGACCCGCAAATCACGCACCTCGCTCCCGCCTCGACCGCCTACGGCGGGTCGAGGCGGGAGCGAGGTGCTAGTCGCTAGTCGCTAGTCGCTAGTCGCTAGTCGCTAGTCGCTAGTCGCTAGGTCGCATGACACCATCGCAGCGACTGCAATTAACCAGCTAGTGCGTCTTCAAGTCTTAACTTTGGGTATGGCCAAAGTGTAGAATGGCACTCCGTGCCGTTTTGCTCGGCACGGATAGGCTGTGAGTTTATTCGCAAGGTGCAGAAGTTTGTCGCCTTTTGCTCCGCAAAAGTGTGTGTTAACGCGGCGAACTTTCGCGGAGCGAAAGGCGACAATAATAAATTCACAGCCTAGGTGTGCCGAGCTAATCTTTGTTGCAACCACGCTTTTTAGTCCTGAAGAAGCACTAGGCGATTTCTAAGATTGAAAAAGGAAAAGGACCTTCGAAACATGCGGATTTGTGAAGGCTGTTGATCGCCAATAAGTGCTTAAGTCGTCAGCTTTTCAGTCCTTTGCGTTTATGCTTTTGAATGTAAACAGCCAATTGCCGAGCAAAACAATAACCAATGGGACAGACCAGCGTGACAGTACCGCTAGATTTCCTTTGATTGACGCCTTGCGGGGCATCGCAGCCATCTGGGTCGTTTTGCATCATGCTTTTGAAGGCGATCACATCAAAACTTTGGTGGAACATCTTCCACGTTGGCTGGTATTTGGGTGCTTCGAAAGCGGTCGCTTTGGAGTTGCGATTTTTTTTGTTCTCAGTGGATTTGTGATTACACACTCGCTCCGTCATTCTTGCGTGACACCATCGTTTTTTGGCCGCTTTATCGCTCGCCGTTCACTGCGCCTTGACCCACCTTATTTTGCATCAATTGCGTTGGTACTCGCATTTGCATGGGTTTCAGCAAAGGTCAAGCACGAAACAATGGAATGGCCGAGTTTTCCAGTTTTAGCGGCTCATGCTGTTTACGTTCAAGGCCTTTTGGAACTGAAACAAATCAATGCTGTCTATTGGACTCTTTGTTACGAAATACAATTTTACTTGGTACTTTGTGCTCTAATTGGTTTAAGCCAGAAGGTTTCCTCCAAAAGGCCACAGTTAATTTTCGTGCCGGTAGCAATTGTCTCGTTGGTGTGGGGACTAGGCATACGTCAAGAGAACCTTGTTCCTGGCCTCTTCCTAAACCTCTGGTATGCTTTTTTGTTAGGAGTTTTCAGCTATTGGGCTTGGTCCAACAAAATGAGGCGGATCTGGTTCTACATTTATGCGATTGGCATTCTCGCGTCATCGCTATGGCGTAGCGATACTTTCGCTTTGATCTGCTGTGGAACATCAATGCTCTTACTGTATGGTGGAGGCCGAAATTGGCTGAATTGGCGATGGTTGCAATTCTTGGGGACGATTTCCTATAGCCTTTATCTCCTGCACAATCCTGTAACAGGTGCTTGTTTCTTTTTGCTTGGGAAATACTTCGGCAGTTCGGCTATCAATGAGACGATTATGTTAATTGCTACCTTAGCCGCGTGTATATTGGCCGCTTACTTGATGTGGCGAACAGTTGAGCGTCCGTTCATGCAATTAGCAAGACGCATCCAATTGGATAAAGGGAATTGCATTCCGCAATAAAGTCGGTCGAACAAGCGATGGTCGCTACGAATACGACTGGACAGAAGTGGAGCTTTTGACGATGTTCACCGACCTTCCTCCTGATGAAGTCTGTTCGACTTTGCAAATGTGCGGAAACCTAGAGCGTTAGAATCGACTATCAATTTTTTGCTACTGAAACAACGGTCCATCCAAGTCAGACAATTCCAACATCCGGAACAACCGAAACTGGTAGGACATGGTTTTGATTGTAAGATCGGTACAGTTAACGCGAAGCGCGCAAGCCGATGGTAGGGTAAGTCAACGAAGACTAGTCACTAGTCGCTAGTCGCTAGTCACTAGTCACTAGTCACTAGTCGCTAGAAACTAACCCCTAGCCACTCCTCTGTCACCCACAGGAACGAAGTCCGCGCCGAGGGAACCCCTAACCCCTAACCCCTAGCCCCTAGCCCCTAGCCCCTAGCCACTAGCCACTAGCCACTCCCCACTAGCAACTCCCCTCTCCCCATGCTTCACACCTCTGAATTCTTAGCCGCCAGGCACGCCGCCATGTTGGCCGCGACAGCAGGTTACGCGGGAGTAGACGACACGGACCCGAAAGCTCCGTCGGGTCATGCTTATGGCATTCGAGTAAGCAGCAAGCTCACATCCGACTACCGCAAACGTTTGAGGAGAGGCAGCGTGGATGTAACGCCGGAAGAGGTAATCGATTGCCTGATTCAAGCCAAAGTAAAGAAATGGTGCCTGATGGGTTTGCACGGGTACGTGGGATATTTGCCGATGCCTCGCGCTACGCAGGACGTCGACGTAATGGTGCCTTACGGTGAAAAGGCGAAAGCGATAAAAGCGGTCGCAGAGCGTTGGCCGATGTTGATGCAATTAGATTTATCGAACGTGGTTCGATTCATGGATTCCACGGATTTGGATCAAGCGGGCAAGCCGAAACCGGTGGTAGACATCATGTTGCCATGGTGCAAGTTTCAGGAAACAATTTTGTCAAACTACGTGATCGTGGACAAAGAGACAGGCAGCCGATATCCAACGGTGGAAGCGGCGTTGGTATCGAAATATGCTCCGTTGGTATCACCCAATCGAAGTCGCGAAAAGAAAGAACAAGATTCAGTCGATTTCCGCCGAATAGTACGCGCCAATCACCTTCAAATAGATCGAAAGATCATAAGTGAACTAGCAAGTGAGGTTTGGGAAAAGGGTGGCGAAGAGATCCTCGCCTTCGTCGAGTTAACCCTAAACGACCAACCACTACCGTTGTAACTAAAAGAGTAACTAGTAACTAGCCACTAGCCACTAGCCACTAGCCACTAAAAACTAGCCACTAAAAACTAGCCACTAGCACATCCGTGGTTAACACGGACTTATCAGCCAATTCACATTAGCAACTGCGCAATTCTATGAGAATTCCATCACCCATCAATCCGTTCGACATCGAACGACTAAGGCACAGTGTTTCCGCAGCGGAACCTTTTCCATTCTTCTCGATCGACAATTTCCTAGAGACCAGTTTTGCGGAAGAAGTGCTTGCCAGCTATCCGACGTATGAAGATGCGTTAAAGACTGGAAAGTCCTTTAAAGCGGTCAATGAAAAAGGCAAGGTTCAACTAACTGACAGCAATGCGTTTGCGCCTGCAGTTCGAAAACTGAACGACGTTTTGGCGTCACCAGATTGGCTTGACATACTTAGTCACGTCATGAACATTCCCAAGCTACTTCCGGATGACCAACTTATTGGTGGCGGAATTCATCAAACTGGCCCCCGAGGTCACTTGGATGTCCATATCGATTTCAATTTCATCCAAGAGCGAAATTTGCATCGCCGCCTGAATATATTGATCTACTTCAACAAGGATTGGCGAAAGGAATGGGGGGGCAATGTGGAGTTATGGGACAAAGACGTACGTGTTTGCAAACACTCATTCTCACCGATTTTTAATCGATGCGTCGTTTTCGAGACCAATGAAATCAGCTTCCATGGTGTAACGGCTGTTAAATGCCCAGAGGGCAATTCGCGTAAATCGTTTGCTGCATACTATTACACAGTCGAAGCGCCAATTGGATGGGACGGCACAAGCCATACCACCGTTTTTCGGGCGCGTCCAAATGAGATTAGCAAACGTTGGTTTGGAATGCCATTAGAAAACTTACAGCGGTTCCTTCAGCAAAAACGCCGAGCACTAGCGACCATAATAAAAAGTGGCCTTGGTCGAAAATAATCAACGCGAACTAGCCACGAGCTGGGAGCCCCTAGCAACTAGCCCCTAGTCCCTAGTCCCTAGTCACTAGCCACTAGCCACTAGCCACTAGCCCCTAGCCCCTAGCCCCTAGCAACTAGTCCCTAGCCCCTAGCCACTTTTCTTGTCCTTCTTTGTTCCCATTTTTCTTTTTGGTTGGATTCCGTTAGTCCTGTTGCTGTTCTATTCCCTAACCCCGATGCGTGCGACTGCCTACTCGTTCGGTTTGGGATGGTGTTTTCTACCGGTTGCGGGTTATCCGGTCCCCGGACTTCCGGACTATACCAAGATGTTTGCAACCACGCTTGGCACCTTGTTGGGAGTTCTCGTATTCCACCCGGAATTGGTATTTCAGTGTCGGCCTAGCCCGTTGGACATTCCTGCTATCGTGTTTTGCATTTGTCCTTTCGCCAGCAGCATGACGAACGATTTGGGAGCCTATGACGGACTATCCGCAGTTGCGAATCAAACGATCACTTGGGGGCTTCCGTATGGGATTGGCAGGTTGGTTTACCGATCTGCGGCAGATGTTACGCAGCTAGGCGAGGCCATGATTGTTTGTGGAGTCGTCTACATTCCGTTCTGCCTATGGGAGGTCATGATGAGCCCCCAGCTCCACTATCAGCTTTATGGTTTTTATCAGCATAGTTTGGCTCAAACCGTACGAGGTGGCGGATGGCGTCCAATGGTGTTTATGCAACATGGTCTGCAAGTGGCTCTGTGGATGTGCGGTTGCCTGGTGCTTTGCTTTTCTCATTGGTGGCTTGGTCGAAGAAATAATTTTGGTGGAATCAAAATAGTATGGCTCTTGGCCGCTCTTGCAATCACATTCGTGCTGCTGAAATCGACCGGCGCCTATTTATTAGCTTTATTGGGAATTGGAACGATTGCGGCCGTCCGAGCCAGCGGAACTTTTTTCCCTCTTTTATTGTTGCCGATGATGGTGATGTTGTTTCTGCCGCTCCGGATAAATGAAATCGTTACGGGTAGGAGCCTAGTCGATTGGGTTCAGACTAGCGTTAGCGACGCGAGGGCGGAATCACTCGAATTTCGGCTGAACAACGAGGATCGGTTGTTGGCGAAAGCCAAGAAACAATGGATGTTTGGCTGGGGAGGCTGGGGGCGAAACCACGTTTATGATGAACAAGGAAAAGACATTACAGTCACCGATGGGCTTTGGATCATCGAACTTGGTACGCATGGGGTGTTAGGTCTCGCCTCTCTTTTTGGCTTATTGCTCTCTGGCGTGATCGCGATTGCACTCTCGGGAAACGTCTTTTGGGAGAAACTGAAGACAATCGAAATCGCTAACGTGGTTGGCATCAGCATTATTTGTACGCTTTCCGCAATCGACTCAATTCCAAATGCCATGGTTCTACCTATCTTTACGCTTTCCGCCGGTGCCATAGTTTCAATGACAGTGCAACGGCGATTAAATAATAAACTTGGCTGCGAATAGTCAATTTCGGGCGTGGAAAGCAGATTTAGTTCGATTCCGGAACCACGGCTACAGCGGTTGGTTCACAGAAGGCTTCTGGGCGCTGACGGTTTATCGAATGCAGCGCGGGGTAAGATCCTTGAGACCACGCGTTCTTTGGATGCCAGCTAGGATTGGTTTAAGCCTTTTGAAGAAAATGCTGACACTTTTGACGCACATTAATCTCCACCCTGACGCGGAGATTGGACCAGGAATGCTCATTCCACATGTGGGACCGATTCAGATCGTTCCGTGGGCCAAGATAGGAGCGGACTGTGCGATCCATCACGTTTGCACGATCGGCGCTGGGTCGCGTCCCGGCAGCCCTACGATTGGCGATCACGTCATGATCGGATGTCACACTTGCATCCTTGGACCGGTTTCTGTCGGCGATGGAGCAAAGATTGGGGCAGGCGCTGTCGTTGTCAACGATATACCGGCTGGCGCGACAGCCGTGGGAGTCCCAGCCAAAGTCGTATCTTCCAAACAGTCTACCCCTTCCTGTATGGCCGGCCAGGGATTAGGTCAGTAACATTGTTGAGTTTAAGGTACCACCAGCAAAGGTTGAGCAATTGACACAAGTGACTGAAAAGATGCTCGTTGGATTGTCAAGCACCGCGTCTCAGGACAGCGAGGAGGAACCGCTGCTGGTGATTCGGCCAACCTCGGGTTTGGCTTCGTTGAATCTACGGGAGGTATGGCCATACCGAGACTTGTTGCTTACCTTGGCCGAGCGCGACATCAAGGTTCGGTACAAGCAGACTTCTTTGGGTGTGATTTGGGTGGTGCTCCAACCGTTGCTGGCGGCTGGGATCTTCAGCTTTGTCTTCGGCATGGTGGCAAAGCTGCCAAGTGATGGGTTGCCGTATTTCCTATTCGCCTATGCTGGCATGCAGGGCTGGACCCTGTTTAGCAATGTGCTGAATCGCTGTTCGTCATGCCTCGTTGGCAATGCGCATCTGATCAGCAAGGTGTACTTTCCGCGGTTGATTCTACCGCTCAGTTCCCTCGCGTCGGTACTGCTCGATTTCGGCGTGGCGATGGGAATGATGGCGGTGTTGATGGTCGTTTATCAGGTTGTGCCAGGCTGGGGCTTGTTGCTGCTGCCGGTGTGGATGGGTATCCTGATTGCGCTGGCAATGGGGATTGGACTGTGGTTGGCGGCGTTAATGGTGCAGTATCGTGACGTCGGGTATGTATTGCCTGTTGCGATGCAAATGCTGATGTACGCAAGCCCTGTGGCGTACTCCGCGACGGCAGTGCCTGAGAAGTACCAGACGCTTTACTTTCTGAACCCACTGGCAGGACTGTTGGATGCGTTCCGGTGGTCACTGTTGGGCGTGGGATCGCCACGCTGGGATGCGCTATTGGTTTCGGCGGTTGCTTCCTTGGCCGCATTGGCTTTTGGTGCGTTCGCCTTCAAGAAGATGGAACGGAAATTTGCAGACACGATTTGACCATGAATCTGACGGTGGTTGATTGTCGACACTGAACATGATGAAGAATGACATAGCCATATCCGTTCGAGGCGTATCGAAGACCTATTCTATCGCACACAACGAGGAAAGGCATACACGACTGGCCGAGAAGTTGATGGCTCGGCTTCGGAACCCGCTGCATCGCCCGGAGATCGAGTCGTTTGATGCTTTGAAGGACGTGAGTTTTGACATCAAGAAGGGGGATGTAGTAGGCATCATTGGGCGGAATGGCGCTGGCAAGAGCACGCTGCTAAAAATTCTCAGTCGAATAACGGAGCCGACTACGGGGGAAGTCAAGCTTTACGGAAGGATTGCATCTTTGTTGGAGGTGGGGACGGGATTCCACCCGGAATTAACCGGTCGCGAAAACATCTTTCTTAACGGTGCCATTCTTGGAATGAGCCGCGGCGAGATTCGCAAGCAGTTTGATGAGATTGTGGACTTCTCCGAAATCGAGAAGTTTTTGGATACACCCGTGAAGCGTTATTCCTCCGGCATGTACGTTCGACTGGCCTTTGCAGTAGCCGCTCACCTGAACCCGGAAATTCTCATCGTTGATGAAGTACTGGCAGTCGGAGATGCACAATTTCAGAAGAAATGTCTAGGGAAAATGAAGGAGGTGTCACAGGGGCAGGGACGAACCGTGTTGTTCGTCAGCCACAACATTGCGGCGATTCAGCAGCTAACCAAGCATGCGATATACCTCAAGTCGGGGAGGGTAGCCGGGAATGATGAGACAGATAAAGTATTGCCGCTGTATTTGAATGCCAACCAAGGTGATTCGATGGTGATCGCAGAATTGGCAAATTCACCCCGCCGATACAAGGGTGAATCGGGCTATATGAAGATCACGCAACTACGATTTAGCGGCAAAGACACGAATATCTTCGAACACGATGAGGAAATTCTATTGGAGGTGACTGCTCGGGCTGAATTGGACATTCCCCGATTCCGAATCAGCTTAACCGTTTTCCGCCATGATGAATCTCCAGTGGGCAGTGTATTTGGCCCAAATACACTTTCGATATTCGGCAGTGAGTCAAAAGCCTTCCAATTGCGTCTGGCAGATCTACGGTTAGCAGAAGGATCCTATTTTTTGGGTGTCGCGGTAGGAACGGGTAATGATTACGAGGGTTTCAGGGATTTCGACATAGTCCTAGACACTATGGCCTTTTCCGTACTAGCACCTGCAACTGAGGACGGCACCAAGTCTTCTTGGTCGCCAGTTTGGGGGCCGATTCGTTTCCCAACTCCGACCGTGATAGTCGTCCCAGCAACTTTGGCCACGCCCGTTCAGGAAACACATCGTCCTCAGTCAGCCGGACTGTCGACTTGAGTAGCACATGGATTACTCGGGCGGGTGAGGCGGGTGAGGCTCCTTCCGAACCAATGCGACGCCAGCTCGGCAGGTGCCTCGCCCTCCCACGAGGAAACTCGGTTGGCAGATTGCAATCTGCCGTTCACTTCAGGAGTTCTACCCGTTTCACAACCAGTCGCCAGCATGGCTAACCCAGACGAATCTTCCCGAGGGTTCCTCGTTGAGCCAGTGGATCCGATGCGCTACGATTGCGATGTTTTGGATCCCCTTGAAGCCTCAGGCATATTAGTTGACTGGATTCCAATTGGGTCACGCGTGCTCGACGTGGGATGCGGTACCGGATCGCTCAGTGGTCTCATGCGGGATCACCGTCGGGCGGAAGTTGTTGGGATTGAACCCAATGAAAGCCGGGCGGAGAAAGCGAGATCGCGGGGACTGCAGGTTCATACCGGCTTTCTAGAAACCGGGTTACGGAACCAGCTTGGTGAGTTTGATGTAATCATCTTTGCTGACGTGCTCGAACACCTACCAGATCCCTATCATTTGCTGGCAATAGCGCTCGATTTTCTTAAGCCGGGTGGGCTGGTTCTGATTTCAGTGCCCAATTCGGTACATTGGACCGTACGATTGAATTTATTGCGTGGCCGCTTCAACTATCAGTCCCAAGGAATCATGGATGCCACTCATTTAAGGTGGTTTACATCCAAGACCATATGCGGACTATGCCGGACTGGTGGGCTCTCGGTAGATGAGTGGACGGTTAGTGCAGGGCTGTGGATGTCCGAGTATCGCTGGCACAAACCTTGGCGATGGTTCCGCCCCGATAAGGTTAGACGATTTGTGGTAAGGGCAAAAACGCGCTGGCCCGATTTATTCGGTTGTCAGTTGTTGGTGAAGGCACGGAAAAGCAACGAAGTTGTCGAAGAACATGTCTGAGCCATTCTGGTCGGTAATGATTCCGACATACAATCCCGGACGGTATCTGGAGGGGACTCTACGAAGCGTGCTTATGCAAGACGGCGGCGCCGGTGATATGCAAATAGAGGTGGTGGATGATTGTTCGACAAAGGGAGATACCGAGCGTCGAGTGAGGGAAATCGGAGGGGGGCGGATTGGCTATTTCCGTCAGGATACTAATGGGGGATTAGCTAAGAACTGGAATACTTGCATTTCACGGGCACGCGGGGAGTGTGTGCACATCCTGCATCAAGACGATATGGTCTTACCAGGATTCTATGAGTCACTTCGGAACGGGCTGAAGCTACAGTCCGTAGGGGCTGCGATATGTCGCCCAGCGTACATCGATGACGATGGCCACTGGGTGATGCTGGGTCGGATAGAGGAACGGGTTCCCGGAGTGATTGGGAATTGGTTTGAACGAATCGCCAGCGAACAAAGGGTGGAGTGTGCGGGGGTGGTGGTGAAACGAAAGGTGTATGAGAAGGTCGGCGGGTATCGGTCTGACCTCAAGTATGCGTTGGACTGGGAGATGTGGATTCGGATTGCATCCCAGTACGAGGTATATTACGAGCCGAAATTACTAGCCTGCTACCGCTATCACGGGGATAGCGAGACCCATCGGTTGAAGAAAGAAGGCGGCATGATGGAGGATATCGCTAAGTGCATCGAGGTGACGGGGGCCTACTTGGGACAGCAACGGAGCGACGAGGTTACTCGCCAGGCTTGGGAATGGCTAGCGAAGCAAATGATGCGCCGCGTCGGTGGATCTCTCGACGAAGGAATGGTGCTCGAGGCAGAGTGCTTGTTGAGAGGCTACGAGAACCAGGTGCCAGGAATTGCCAGGACGCCCGCGGTGGTGGCGGCCAGAGGTTGGATTCGTCGAGCCAAGTGGCGAAGAATCATGGAGTGGTTCCTGAAATGGCGTGGCGGCGAAAGGAATTTGGCGAAGCGTACCTAGAATGACAGTGAGTAAAAATGACATCGCCATTTCCGTTCGGAGCGTATCGAAGACCTATTCGATAGCACATAACGACGAGAAGCACACGCGTCTGGCGGAGAAGGTCATGGCTAGGTTGCGCTATCCGCTTCGTCGGCCCCAGATGGAGTCGTTTGATGCATTGAAGGACATTAGCTTTGACATCAAAAAGGGCGAAGTGTTCGGGATCATTGGACGGAATGGAGCTGGCAAGAGCACGCTGCTAAAGATTCTCAGCCGGATTACAGAACCGACCAGAGGAGAAATCAAGCTTTACGGACGAGTGGCTAGCCTTCTTGAAGTCGGCACGGGTTTTCACCCAGAACTTACCGGGCGGGAAAACATTTTCCTTAATGGAGCCATCCTTGGGATGACCAAGACTGAGATTCGCAAACAGTTTGATGCGATTGTGGACTTCTCGGAGATAGAGCGATTTCTCGACACGCCAGTCAAACGCTATAGCAGTGGGATGTATGTACGTTTAGCGTTTGCAGTTGCGGCACACCTCAACCCAGAGATCCTGATACTAGACGAAGTGTTAGCTGTGGGAGACATGGCTTTTCAGCAAAAATGCCTTGGGAAAATGAACGAATTCGCTACAAGCACAGCGAGAACGGTCTTGTTTGTCAGTCACAACATGGCTGCAATCCGGTCGCTATGCTCAAGCACTGCGTATTTGAATGAAGGGAACTTGGTACAGTGCGGACCTACCGACGTTATCGTAAATCAATATTCAGCCGATTCGCATTCTAAACTTCCTAACGCCGTTACGTCGTTTGATAGGCCAAGGGGATGCACAATGTGGATCGATCGAATTAGTGTTTTCTGCAATGGGGAGACGACGTCGGAGATGCCAATGGGATCATCGCTGACGTTAGATGTGTCTTTTAATTCTGATCCTCCGACTCAGTCTCCTCGTTTAGGAATAACGGTTGCGAATTCAGACGGTCTCTGCCTTCTAAACACCAATAATCGATTCCAACGAGCCTCAAACTATCTCATGCCAGTGTATCGCGGTGTAATTCGCTGCACTTTTGGCTCAGTCCCATTTACCGCGGGTCGATATAGGTTTTCTGTTTATCTAGGGAGCCCAGTTGAAGATCACCATATCGTTCGCGACGCGATTGAGATCATCGTAACGGAAAGGGATATTGGGGGAACGGGTATGGTTCCTCCCTCAAGTATTTCACCTTTTTGGTGGCCCACTAATTTTGCGCTGTCGAAGCCCGAATTCGATGAAAATGGAAACATGCTTGATGCGATCTGAGATATGCGAGAATGTGGAATCGTTTATGTGCAGAAGCTTGCGAGTTGAAGAAAGTCGAGGGGGAACTTACAAATCCAATTTGACCAAATTGCTGGTTGCCAGTTGATAGTCGGTACTAAAAATGAGTAGAAGTGACATAGCCATATCCGTTCGAGGCGTATCGAAAACATATTCGATTGCCCATAACGAGGAAAAACACACGCGACTGGCTGAGAAGTTCATGGCCCGACTGCGGAATCCCCTGCATCGACCTCGGATGGAGTCGTTCGATGCTTTGAAGGATGTGAGCTTTGACATCAAAAAGGGTGAGGTGGTTGGGATTATTGGGCGGAACGGAGCTGGCAAGAGTACGCTGCTAAAGATTCTCAGCCGGATAACTGAGCCAACGATCGGAGAGATCAAGCTTTACGGAAGGGTTGCATCGTTGCTTGAGGTGGGCACGGGATTTCACCCGGAATTGACCGGTCGCGAAAACATATTCCTCAATGGCGCTATCCTGGGGATGACGAAAGCGGAAATACGCAAGCAGTTTGACGCTATAGTAGACTTTTCAGAGATTGAAAGATTCCTGGACACACCGGTGAAACGTTACAGCAGCGGGATGTACGTTCGTCTGGCGTTTTCGGTTGCAGCCCATATGAATCCAGAAATTCTTATCGTAGATGAAGTCCTTGCGGTAGGCGATTCGGCTTTTCAGACGAAATGTTTGGGGAAGATAAAGGAAGTGTCTCATGGAGGAGATCGTACGGTACTTTTTGTGAGCCACAACATCGCGGCAGTACGCAACTTGTGTACAAACGGTATTCTGCTGGGAGAGGGGAAAGTTGTATCGAAAGGAGCAATCGATCCTATACTCCGCTGCTATCTTGCACGCGTAGAATCCGGGGTTGCAGATGACCTTTTTACCAGGTCTGACCGTAGAGGGCGGGGGCGCGTAAAATTCGTTAAATGCATGGTTTGCGGTGGTGATACGCGTGATTCTGCGTCGCACGTCGGAGGGGCGTTGGCAGTTCACTTCGAACTATCGGCCAAAGTTATTGCGAATATCGTATTTACAATCTACGACTCCACTGGCATTCCAATTTGTCAGTTTGACTCTCGGAACCATTCGCCATTGGATCGCGGTAATGGTACACCATTCCTAACTGTCGAATGCTTGTTGGAAGAGGTATTATTAGTCCCAGGTCGATATCGAATAAATGCTGCAATTTATGACGGCGCTGATTTGGAGGATCACCTAGAGGGTGTAGCGACTTTCGATATCGAGGGCGGCTCAGTTCGCCATCGTCCGATAATCGAATCCTCTGGATGGGGGCAACTTGTTCATCCACATCGCTGGATCATAAACATGGAAAGTCCGGAGCGATCCACTTGAAAATTCTTGTCGAGAATAGCGCGTACACTCTATTAAACATGGGCGACGTAGCGATGCTTCAGGTGGCGTTGAAACGACTCCAGGCACGTCTGCCGAGCGCGTCATTCGATGTAATCACTAGGGACCCCCTCCTTTTGTCGAAACACATTGAATCTGAAAATATTCATGCCATTCCTGCTGATGGTAATCTTCATTTTCATTTGCCGTTTAATCTGATTGGGGGACTAAGGCGAATATTTCGAAGCCGCGAAACTGCCATCAATATTGAACGACTTCTATTTTTGACAGCTCCGCAACAGGCTATTCGAAGGGTGTTGCGGCGAAGAAAGCAACGACAAGTTAAAACAGATGAGCTAGAGACTTTTGTCACGGCACTTCTTCAGGCAGATGCGGTCATATGTACTGGCGGTGGCTATCTTACGGATGATTTTGGCGATCATGCAGAACGTGCGCTGCTCACTGCAGCAATTGCGGCTAAACTGGGTAAGCATGTTTCGTTTCTTGGACAAGGGATCGGACCAATACGCAATAGAAGCTTGAACAAGCTTGCTCGACGTTCGCTCCGTTTAGCTTCAAGTATTGGGATAAGGGAGAACGGTGCTAGCTTAGATATACTTAGGAATTACGGGGTCCGACAAGATCGAGTTTGGGTTACAGGAGATGATGCAATAGAAGCCGCTTATGATTCTCGTCCTGACACGATGGGAAAAGGACTGGGAATCAATCTAAGACTGTCGCATTACGCCGGAATTACTCCTGAGTGGCGTTGTCATTTTTTGACATCGTTGACTAAACAAGCCAGCATGCTAGGCGTAGAATGTGTTTCAGTTCCGATTTCGTGGCACGAGGGAGAGGCGGACGATAGGGTTGTTTCTTCGATTATGCCGGAATCAAAAATCGCTTTGGTACATACGCCAGCGGCGTCGATAAATGTCGCTGGAAAATGCAGATTAGTTGTAACTGGATCGTACCATGCGGGAGTTTTTGCTCTGTCGCAAGGAGTATCCGTAATAGGTGTGTACGCATCGAACTACTACGCGGATAAGTTTCAAGGACTGATGCGCCAGTTCGGCAATGGGTGCTCCGGTTTCGACCTGAGGTCGACTTCTCCAAAGTCTGGAGCGCTCGAAGCAGCTGTTACAGCCGCTTGGGAACGTGCCGATTCAAATCGGGAGCACTTATTGAAAATCGCTTCCGCTCAAATCGCTGTTGGCAACGCATACTACGACAGCGTAGCCAACGGAATTATCAATTCTATCGGGAGAAACTAACATAATCCAAAATACACCGAGCGTTTCAGTCTTGATGCCGGTCTACAACGCTGAACTCTACGTTGCTCAAGCCATCCGGAGTATTCTCTCGCAGACGTTCCAGGATTTTGAACTAATTATTGTCGACGATGGATCGACCGACAGATCCTTGGAGATTGTGAAAACGTTTAACGATCCTCGGATTCGACTTATCAGTCGCCCAAATACTGGAATCGTCGGTGCTCTTAATGATGGCATAGCGTTGGTTCGGGCAGCAATAGTTGCGAGGATGGATGCAGATGATGTTGCTTGTCGGGACCGGTTGAAACATCAATTTGAATACTTAGAAGCACATTCAGACGTTGTAGCTTTGGGAACTTCCGTTCTGTTGATTGACCCAGAGGGAATGCCAATCATGGAGCAAGCGGCCCCGATCGGAAAGGAGAAAATTGAAGAGGTTCTTTTATGCGGCGATGGTCGCGGCATCGTGCATCCATCCTTAATGATGAAGACCTCTACATTAATCGAATTGGGAGGTTATCGCCAACGCTTTAATTTTGTCGAGGATCTGGATCTTTTTCTTCGGCTGGGGGAACGTGGCAATCTTGCGAATCTCCCACATGTCTTACTTTTCTATCGGCAACATTTTGGAAGTACGAACTATTCCCGTTGCCAAGAGCAATGCAAACTCGCCCGCGAGGTCGTGATTGAGGCCGCGGAACGCAGAGGATTGAATCGTGCTCCAGGAATGATTCAATCCGAATTGCTGCCCAAAACTCCTGCACAAATTAAAAGAATGTGGTCTTATCATTCTGCATCCGCTGGAAACTTCCATACCGCTCGAAAGTACCTTTCGAATGTGATTTCATCGGACCCATATTCATTGAGAACTTGGCGATTTGCGTTAAAGGTATGTCTCATGTCGTTCACGACAGTTAGGTCAAAGCAGGATTCATGGTGACATGCACGATGTCCAGTGGGCGTGGAGAACCGGTGCGGCGACATTTAGACGTCGCACACTGCAAAGCCAAGGTCGATTCGTCAAAGCTGCACCTAACAGGTAGTATGCAAAGGTATGCTAATACATGCGAGTTGTGATGCTGTCAGATGCCGAATCCGGTGGCGGGGCTGCAATTTGTGCCTCGCGGTTGGCGGCTGGACTGCATGAGCAAAGCTGTGAAGTGATTCGCCTAGTACGCGTTGCCAATGGTTCAGGGCCTTGGAAGACCAAGACGATTGGGAATCCAGCCGGGCCGAAGTTGATGCGGCGGCTCCGCGGAAAGCTGGGCTGGACTGACGGGCACGCGGAAAAGATCATCGACTCCAACCGACAGTTGGAACAGGAGTTGGCGGTTCTGAAGCCGGATGTCGTCAACATTCACAATCTACATTGGGATCAGGGAGCGGGTTGGACACCGCTCATGGCGGAAGTGTGTTTGAAGCATGCCCCAACGGTCTGGACTTTGCACGACATGTGGAGCTTTACAGGCCGGTGCGCTTACAGTTGGGAATGCAAAAAGTATCTGACGGGCTGCGATGCGAGTTGTCCAACGCCGCAGGAATATCCAGCGCTGGAGCCAGCAAAAATCGACGCGGCGTGGCAGATGCGGAAACAAATGCTAGCGCGCTGTCCAGGATTGGTGGCCGTCACGCCGTCGCGTTGGTTGGCAGGCGAAGCCCGGGCGGGGTTGTGGCAGAATCATCGAGTGGAAGTCATCCCCTATGGTTTGCCGTTGAACACCTATCAGCCCATCGATCGAGGCGAGGCAAGGCAGAAGCTGAATATCGTGCCGCAGGGTCCCGTTTTACTGATCTCAGCCAACAAAGTTAGCCCCGTACTTTTTGGAGCTTTGTCTTCGCTTCGAAACGGGCCCGTTACGGTGGTCATGATGGGGCGTGGGGCATTGCCAGACCTTGGACCATTGGTGAAGCGACAGGACCTAGGATGGCTGGAGCGTGACGAAGACAAGATGGCAGCCTACAACGCAGCGGACATCTTCATTCACGCGTCCAACCAAGACAATCTCCCCAACGCGATCATGGAGTCGATTGCGTGCGGGACACCAGTGGCTGCCACGCCAGCGGGTGGAGTGGCGGACATGGTGCGAAATGGCACCACCGGATGGTTGGCGGGTGAGTTTGGGCTGGAACCGCTTCGGGATATCTTGGATAAGGCAATCGATCATATTCAGAATGGGGAGGCACAAAGGTCCTCTTGCCGCAGGATTGCCGATGCCGAGTACGGCGACGCGCTTCAGGCTTTGCGTTATAGAAAACTGTTTAGAGAGATTGTTCGCTAACGTCGCGAGCGTAAATGTGGCGCCAACTAATTTGAGATTCCAAAAATGAAACAGCTGATCCAGCAATCTTTGAGACGCTTTGGCTATCGGTTGGAACGAATTCGGCCAGATGTTCAGTTTCCGATCGATGTATTCGATTTGGTGATTAAGGATCTGATGCTTCGAACTAGACCGAACTTGTTTTTCGTGCAGATTGGGGCTAACGACGGCGTGAGCCATGACCCAATACGATCGTTCATCAAGAAACATCACTGGTCGGGCGTATTAATCGAGCCTGTGCCGTGGATTTTTGAGCAACTAAAAAAGAACTATCAAGACGACAAGCAATTGCAATTTGAGAACGTTGCGATATCGCAGCACGATGGTGAGTCGACACTTTTTGTCGTGCGAAAGAACGATGCATTTCCCGATTGGGCCAACGAGTTGGCTAGTTTCAACAAGGACGTGTTGCTATCGCACGCTCCGTTGATCCCTGGATTGGAGTCCCACGTCGAGGGGCTGCGCGTAACGACGTTAAGCGTACCTACACTGCTCAAAAGGCATGCCATCGACCGGATAGATGTATTGCAGATAGACACCGAGGGGTATGATTACGAAATCCTGAAAATGTTCGACCTTAAGAGGATCAGGCCGAGCGTCATTCAGTTTGAACACACGCACTTGTCACGAGATCAGAGACAAGAGTGTTTTTCGCATTTAGTCACGAATGGCTACCGCTTCGCGACGGTTGGGGGCGACACCGTGGCGTCATGTGTCGATTAGTTACAAATGAAGGCTTCCATAATCATTTGCACATGCAATCGGGCAGATCAACTGCAGTCGACGCTTCATGCAATTTTTGGATTGGTTGTCCCTGCTGAACTGACGGCGGAGGTAATCGTGGTGGACAACGCACCCAGCGAATCGTCGCGGATCGTGACCGAATCGGTTCCGTTGAAAACGATACCCATACGATATATACCGGAGCCGCGGCGTGGCAAGGGATATGCTTACAACACGGGAATGGCAAACGCGAAAGGCGATGTCTTGTTGTTCGCAGATGATGACGTACGCCCGATCGCTGGCTGGGTCGAACGGATGTGCGCACCGATCCTTTCGGGCCGGGCTGATGCAGTCCAAGGAGGGATACGCGTCCCCGAGCAATTGCGACGCCCATGGATGACGCGCTTTCACTTAGAACTGTTGGCTTCGACTGAGTTTTTTGATGGGGACGTTTCTTACCTAGTCGGGGCAAATATGGCGTTTGGTAGGCATGTCCTGGAACGAGTGCCTGGGTTTGATCCGGCGCTCGGACCGGGAGCACTAGGTTTTCTTGACGAGTCGTTGTTCACCATGCAAATGAAAGAGGCTGGGTATCGCTTCGTGTTTGTTCCGGAGGGGGCCGTCGAGCACCATTTTCATCCATCTCGATTGTCGTCGTCGAGTTTTCTGGATCGCGCATTACGGGAAGGGCGTAGTAGAGCGTACGTGGCGTATCACTGGGAACATGAGTCGTACCCCGATGCAGACTTAAAGCTCAAGGAGACGTTGCGCTGTGTCATGAGGCACCGCCTGAAGACGCTCGGAGGGCTTTTGGGAAAGTCGAAAGTGAGTGAGGGTGAAATCTGGTTGTACCTCAGCCAAGGTTTCTGGGAACAAATGGTGATTGAGCAGAGGCGTCCACGCCGCTATGCACGGCATGGTTTAGCATTACTAAGCAAAACGTGTGATGAGTCAATTGGTTGTCGAGAAACAAGTGGAGGAGGCTGAATTGAATAATGAAAAAGTAAAAAGCGTGATTGAGTTGCTGGCCCGGGAGCTTCCTAGTTTCCACGGCGAGTTGAACGCCGGTACACGAAGTTGGGCTTTGGCGACGCAGACGTTGGAGTGGATCGCTGCGAATCTCCCGAAAGACGCCGCGACACTGGAAACGGGTTGTGGGTATTCAACGGTAACGTTCGCAGCTGCCAGTGGCGAGCATACAGTGATCTCACCATTCGTTGGCGAGCATGATCTGATCCAAAAATGGTGCGAAGGGAACAACGTTTCTACATCTCATGTCCGGTTCTGTGCCCAATCGTCGGTGGATCTCCTACCTAGAATGGATCCTACGCCATTGGACATGGTACTGGTGGACGGCGCCCATGAGTTTCCAGTTCCAGCCATCGACTGGTACTATACGGCCGATCGTCTGCGCAAGGGCGGCATTATGATTATCGACGATACCCAAATCCCATCTGGCTACATCGTGATGGATTTTCTGCAGATGGAACGAGGACGGTGGGAGCAAGTCCATACGATCGGCAGGACCTGCTTTTTCAAGAAACTAACAAGTGAGCCGGTTGCTCGCGGTATTGGTTTTTTGGATCAACCCTGGTGCCAAATGGACCTGAGCATGAAAGGCCGTATCAAGCGAAAATTGCGGAGAATGATGGGTATTGGGGATTAACGTGAAGTTTGCGGTGAGGCATCTCCAGTGACAGACAGGAAATCCGTCGCGGTGCTCCTTGGCTGGCCACCCACGCGGGACAATATCGGTTGGCCGACAGCGCTGCCTTGGTATCTGCTGTCGGTAGCGCCTGCGGACGTGGATATTCACCTTTTCTACTTCCGGCACGAGGAAAAGCACCGAGAACGATGGATGGCTGACCAGAGGCTTCTGCGGCTGGCTTCCATAACCGAGTTGGAGCCGTACTGCACTAGGTGGGAACATTGGCTAGGTACGTCGAACACAGCCAGTCGGCAGGGATTCCCCATCCAAATGGATTGGTTTCCGGTTCGCCGAAAGACGGTGAAACTCATCCAAGCGTGCCGACCAGACGTCGTATGGATTTATCCCCATTGGCTGAGTCGATGGGCGGCCGAACTGGAAGCGGAGCGGATTGTGGTGACGGGTCCAGATTGTGCGGTGCTGCATTGTGAGCGTTCGATCCAACATGGTGGGGTGCTTACAACACGGGAAATTGAAAAGCAGCATGCGGACCTTGCAAGTTACAAGGTTTTGGAGCAATTCCTGGCTGGAACCGGTGCCGCAGTTCATGTCGTAGGGCAAGCGGATGCCGATCGGTTCAATGAACTGGCCGGGAGGCCACAAGCTACATTCACGGTGCATCCGCATTTTTCCTACGTCGCAAGATCCGAATGTCGACGGGACGGAGAGCGATTACGAGTGATCATGAGCGGCGATCCATCTGCAGTCTACATTGGCGACCACGGAGCCCGTATTGTAGCTTCTCTGGTGAATGATGCGGCCACACTTGGCGAGCGGATCGCATTTACCCTCACTGGACGCAACTGGGACGATCTCGCCGTGAAACTCGTCGATGCTGGCTATTCGGTACGAACCGAGGCTTGGGTCGAGGACTACCCTGCGACGCTAGCCGCCCATGACGTAGCGCTCTGTCCCTATGCGGTTGGCGTAGGGACCAAAGGCAAAGTGCTACAAGCTATGGCTACCGGATTGTTAACCATCGGTTCTCGATTGGCCTTCGAAAATGTGCAGGGCACTGCGCAGAGGGATTTCATTCAGTACAACGAACCTGAGGAAGTGGCGCACATGCTATGTGAGATCGTCGCGGACCGATCGCGAAGCGAAGGCGTAGCGCAATCCGGTGCAAGCCTTGTGCGAGATTTCCATTCGCCTCAATGGACCGGCGATGCGTTCTGGTCGTTTGCGCTATCGCATCTCGGTCGTCAGAATGCAAAAACTGAAAATTGCAACGCGATGGAAGGGCACCGATAATTCAAGATGTATTGACAGCCTCGTCGATTGAGGCGCGGACCGGAGACCGTATTCCCGCGCTCGACGGGATTCGCGGCTTGGCCGTGTTGCTCATTTTGTGGACGCATTTCGGCGTAGGAGGTGATATCACCTATCCGGGGTTGGCGGGGAAGATATTCTTCGGTGTGCGTACCATTGGTTGGGCGGGGGTTGATCTCTTCTTTGTTCTATCGGGCTTCCTGATCACAGGAATTCTCTGCAATGCTAGAGAAAACCCACACTATTTTCGCAATTTTTACATGCGCCGGACTTTGCGTATTTTTCCTCTGTACTTCGGCGTCTTACTTGCAGTCTTCGTAATTTTGCCACTTGTCCGTGGCAGTCGGCTTGGACATCCATCTAATCAAATATGGCTGTGGTTGTATTGTTCGAATTTTTACCATGCATTCACTGGTGGCTATGCCGGTCAGCCGAACGCATGGGGCCTCGCCTTCGGTCATTTCTGGTCACTGGCGGTTGAAGAACACTTTTACCTCTTATGGCCGTTGATTGTCTATCTTTGCGATGACCGAAAGTTGGTACAAGTATGCCTAACGCTGGCGATTATGGCTTTGGTGCTGCGTACGAGCATTGCGATCGCCGGTGGAAGTCCTTACTTCATGACTCCGTGCCGTATCGATGCAATCGCAATGGGCGGCGTAGTTGCTGTCTTAATACGCGGGAAAATAAGTCGCAGCGTGCTATCGGCAGTCGCCCTTTGGGTGATGGTGTTGAGCGGCGTTGGACTGCTAGCCCTCTATCCAAAAACACATTGGGATCCAACGTTACTGCCCATGACCTCGCTGGGATACTCGCTCATCGGCATGCTGTTTGCGGGGATGCTTGCTAAAGTTGTTTTAGGTCAGGAACGGGGCTCAATACTAACACACGCCTACTGCAATAGGGTATTGCGGACCCTCGGAAAATACAGCTACGGAATCTACGTGTTTCACGGCTTGTTTCTTAATCAAATAAACAACTTGGTACTTCCATTAGATTGGCTCCATGAACAAACCGGCATGTATGTAGTAAGTGCTTTCCTTCATTTCCTTGCTGCGTCGTCAACTTGCTTTTTCATCGCATGGCTAAGTTGGCATGCGTACGAAAAGCACTTTCTGCGTTTGAAGCACTTCTTCGAATCGCCTGGAACTCTGCAATCCGCAACGGAAATCGCATTCGTTGATCCAGCAATGACTATTGCCCCTGATGCGAATGTGGTATCCCGATCAGAGCTGTCGACGAAATCGCCAAAGAAGGTACTCGGGACTCAAGAAAAGCAATAATGCCGGAATCGCTACTTCACGGGGCCGTTGGAAAACAGTCAGAGAATTTTGGATACATGCAGCAGCTCGATACACTGCGAGCGGTAGCCGTCGGTGGAGTTCTATTAAGCCATTATTTAGGCGAGCATTTGTTCCATGCGTTAAGATTTAATTGGGGTGCATTGGGGGTGCGACTGTTTTTTGTAATCAGCGGATATTTGATTACTGGAATACTCCTTAAAGCCAGGAATGATGGTGCGAACAGGGTAACTATGGCCCATGTGGCAAGGCAGTTTTATATCCGAAGGGTGTTTAGGATCTTTCCTATCTTCTATGCATCGATTTTCCTCGCAGCCGCCTTTGGTTTGCCACATGTTCGGGAATCCTTCCTCTGGCATGTGACCTATCTTTCCAATTTTTGGATTGCGGAAAACGGTTGGGTATTTCCCTTTTCGCATCTTTGGTCACTTGCCGTCGAGGAGCAATTTTATTTGCTTTGGCCTTGGGTGATTCTTTTTGTTCCTAAGCGCTGGCTAGTGACAGCTTGCGTTGGCGCCATTGTCCTAGCCGTCGTTTACCGACTAATTACCGTGAAGCTGGGCGGCTGGCTATGGCCTTCGGTCATGATGCCGGGATGTCTTGATACACTCGGAATGGGCGCGTTGCTTGCGGTTGTTCAATATCAACGGTACTTCACCAGCAAAACGCTCGGGCGGGCGCTGATTGTGCTTGCTGTCGGTGGAGCGATTGTCACTTGCGTTGTTCAACCATTAATTGCCGGCACCATGGCGGGAAAGTTATTGGCAATTACAAATGACACATGGCTCGGGTTTATTTTCGCATGGGTGGTCTACGCATGTTCGATTGGAGTTCGTGGCGTTCCGGGGCAGTTGTTGCAACTTCCCCCCATTTTGTACCTTGGCCGAATCAGCTATGGAATATATGTGTTGCATTTGTTTGTGCCTGCCGCTTTGCAGAAACTAGCAGCCGATTTTGGCGTTTCGTATCCGACGAATCACGTGTTACTTTCCGTAGTGTACACCACGATTACGATTGTGCTCGCTTCGCTTTCGTGGCGCTTCTTTGAGAAACCGATTAACGATTTGAAGCGTCACTTCCCATATGTAGAAAAGCTTGATGCGAAGTCCTCCGAACGTGCAACGGAACCCATTGCTCCACCTCATTCGTAGATTGGCAACGCGTGACATATTTACTGATCCACCTAAAAGGCCTTCTCACTTTCGAGACAATGAATCGAACGAAGGTGTCACGTTAGACACGCGAACATATGCCAAGATGCCCGCGCCCACGCTCCGCTTTGGGCGTGCCACACACGAATTGCAAGTTGGTCGGATTCTTGAACAGTGGGAAAGCCTCCTAGTCCATGGTGATCATCGTTCAGAAATGGTTTCAGCTGGGAAATCGCCTTTTCACCATGGGGCATTTCATCGGCTCGGCAATCGAGAACGGCTTTACTATCGCCAATCCGGCATTCGAAGACTACGCGGGAAATTTCGAAACCACGCGAGACGATGTACTGTGCCGTTTTCCGGCAAAAAGATCGACGCTACGTCAAGGGCGTTGGCTGATGCGGGCGATGGAGAAACCGTGTACGTTTGTCTCTCATACGGTACTCAGATGGCACCTCAACACGCCGCTTTGGCGGGCCGTGGCTGTAGGGATTCACGATGAATTTCGACTCAATCGAGATGATTTCCGCCGTTGGGCGAAACAAAGTTGGTTCCTTTTCGTCCATGGTTGGAGCTTTCGCGACCCAGCCGCGTTCATGCGACAGGCAACCGCGATTAAAGAATATTTCCGACCGGTTCCTGAGTTATGCCAGAGAGTTACAGCCACGGTGCAGCGGGCGAGGGCCAGTTGTGATGTCTTGGTTGGTGTTCACATTCGCCAGGGTGATTACAAGGAACATCTGGGGGGAAAGTATTTTTACGAATCGGAAACGTACTCGAGATTGATGCGGGAGACGGAATCGCTGTTTCCAGGATCGCGGGTCGGCTTTCTGATTTGCTCGAACGAAAAACAGAATCCCGCTACGTTTAACTCGCTTAACTGCTTCGAGCCTGACGGCCACTTGGTTGTCGATATGTATTCGCTGGCGGCCTGTGATTACATCATCGGACCACCCAGTACGTTTTCGCAGTGGGCTTCGTTCTACGGAAGCGTGCCGCTGTGCATCGTCCGTGAGCCAGACGAAGCGCTGTCGCTAGATGCCTTCGTCGTTTTTGATGCGCACATGAGCCATGTATAGTTTGGTTAATCGAGCAGCGAATTTGTTTTTAGGCGAGAGGCAATGTGAAAACTACCTATCATAACCCGATACGTAAGTGAGGGACCTGCGAAATTGTCCCTCGCTTACGATTCGGGTTGGGGTACTTCTCTTTGCCGCTCGCCTCAGTTGATGTATCGAACTCCATGAAACCTTTAGTTTCCATTTTAATGCCGGTCTACAATGGTGGCCGGTATTTGCGCGACGCTGTGGAAAGCATCCTAATACAAAGCTTCCGCGACTTTGAATTGATTATGATCGACGATGGCTCGACGGATGGGTCACGAGTTCTGTTAGAGGAATTCGCTCGCTCGGACTCACGCGTTCGCCTGATCAGTCGCGAAAACCGGGGTATTGTGGCCACCTTGAACGAGGCTTTGGCCATGGCCCAGGGGGAATATTTGGCTCGCATGGATAGTGACGATGTATCGCGACAGGATCGTCTTGCGATTCAAATGGAGTACATGCTGTCGCACGCCGACTGCGTGCTGGTGGGAAGCCAAGTGGTTTTCATTGATCCAGATGGCGATGAAATCGGGACGAAGCCGGATCTCAAAGAATCGCATGAGGAGATCGATGCGGCGCTGATGGCCGGCCAGTGGCCGGTCGTTCATCCGACCATATTAATGCGGACCGAGACTATCCGTAGTGTTGGTGGATATCGCGACTACAAGACTTGGGAGGACCATGACTTGTTCCTTCGGATGTCCGAAGCAGGGCGAATATTGAATTTGAAGGAACCGTTGCTCAAGTATCGGCTGCATCTAGGCAGCGTCGTCCATCAACGGGCGGAATTGATGGGAAATGTGTTAGCCGCAGTCGTGACCGATGCCCGCCGTCGGCGCGGGTTGCCACCACTGGACGAAGGTGAACTACCAGAGTACCGGGGTTTAACCATTGCCGAGCACGAACGCAACTGGGTGTGGTGGGCTTTGGCTGGCGGTAATAGGAACACTGCGCGTAAACATGCCTGGGGGGCTTTGCGTCACGCCCCGCTGCAACCCGATTCATGGCGCGCACTGTACTGTTCAATGAGGGGATGGTAATGACTCAAGACTTTAGAAAACCCGATCTCACCGTAGCCATCTGTGCGTATAACGCTGAAAGACGTATTGGCCTGGTTCTGGAGTCGTTGGCGAAGCAGGAGGTTTCAAAGGACCTAAGCTGGGAATTGCTGGTGATCAATAACGCCAGCAAGGACGGCACGGAAAAGCTTGTGACTGAGATGGGGCAAAGGCTGAAACTGCCGATTCGGATTATCTATGAAGGCACGCCGGGATTGGCAAACGCCCGCCGACGAGCCACGCTCGAAGCCGCTTCCGATTTGCTGTCTTTTCCAGATGACGACACCGTCCTGAGTCCGGATTGGATTGAGCAGTGCGTGCGGTTCCTGCGTACGCATCCCGACGCTGGCATCATCGGAGCCAAGGTTTTGCCGCTTTTGGAAGATCCCGCCCTCAAGCCACCAGATTTTGATGAGCGTTTCGCCGGGCTTCTGTCCCTGTATGATCATGGGGACAAGGCCAAGCGGCTTAAATTTCCGGAAGATCCGTCGCCAGTGGGTGCGGGCATGAGCGGGCGAACGGCGCTGTTCCGATTGGTTTTCGACGAATTTCGCACCATGAACGTCGGCAGGTCGCCGGACAGCCTCTCGGGGGGAGAGGATCTGGAGGCAATGTTCATCGCCTATCGCATGGGGTGGGAGGTTTGGTACGCTCCCGAGTTGAGCCTGCGTCATTTCATACCCCGCGAGCGGGTGACGGAGGCGTATCGCGACAAATGGATCATTGACTCCGCCAGTTGCAATGCATTGCTGGCCGTACTGGCGGGGCACTGTCCGCGTGGCACGCGGTTGACTTGGTGCTGGAAGTGGATGGTGACTCAGATGCTAGTGTTAAAATACCGCATGCTGGGTTTGTTACCGAATCGGCTGCATCCGAAACTGGGGAAAAGCGATTTTTATCAACGATACTATCGCAGCCGGGCCAATGGGTATCGTGATCTAGTGGTTAACGCACGGTCCGTGGACCGGATTTTCCAAATGATCGAAGCTCACCGGAGACTTAGCGGTAAAACGGGTGAGGAGGCTGCTACTTGTACATAACCGTTCCCCTGGCTTTGTTTGGCATCCTGATTATCGGGCCGATGTTATTCACCATGATGTCAGCCCGACGGGCAGCGATAGCCGTATTATTGCTAGGAACCCTATTCTTGCCTAACGCTGGATACGCCGTACCTGTCCTGCGGAGCTTTGACAAAGGATCGGCGACCGTACTGGCCATGCTCGCGGGATTGTTAATTTTTGACACCGGAAGGCTAACCAGTTATCGCTTCCACTGGGTCGACATTCCCATGATGCTCTGGTGCGCTTGCCCTTTTGCTTCCTCGGTTGCCAATGGCCTCGGTGTTTACGACGGCTTGGCCGAAATGATGAGCAATGTGATGTTGTGGGGTTTGCCTTATGCGATCGGTCGACTGTACATCCGCGACAGGGACGGAGCGAAAGACTTGGTTTTGGGACTGACGATTGCTGGCCTTGTTTACGTTCCGTTTTGCCTGTTGGAGATGCGGGGTGGGCCATTCTTTCATGCAAAACTATACGGATTCTATCCGCACAACTACTGGGAGCAACTCAAACCCGGTGGCTGGCGGCCGTCGGTCTTTTTTATTCATGGGCTTTGGCTGGGTGGATTCATGGCGTATTCCTCGATTTGCGGTCTTTGTCTGTGGCTAGGCAAGAACGCGTCACGAATTTGGATCTTCAGGATGAAATGGGCGGCTTTAGCTATCGTTGGCACCCTACTGAAATGCAACTCCAATACGGCGATTGTGGTCTTTGCAGTTGGTTCGGGCGTCACTGTTAGTGGCCGATTTCGACGCTTGGCTTGTGCTCTATTGATTATTTCCCCCATTGCCTACACCTCGCTTCGCGTCACGGGAATGTGGTCGGGAGGTAACCTAGTCGAATTTTATGGAGGCAAGGGGAAGAACGCGGGTGGCTCGCTCAACACACGACTCGAACTCGAGAATCGAATTGTCGCGCGAGCGATGCAGCAGCCTGTTTTTGGTTGGGGGGGCTATGGAAGATCCATGCAGATTGAAACCAAGGATGGACGCGGTACATGGACAGAAGCCATTTGGACCAAGGCCATTGGAGAGAGGGGACTGGTAGGTCTCTCGTCGTGGATGCTGTCTGGGCTGCTGCCAGCTTGGTTGGCCTTGCGATTTGTAGACCGCCAGCGGTTCCTGGCAGTAGAGGACGGTGCGATTTTGGCGTTGATTCTTCTTCCGCCCATGCAGACGATATACGGATTAATGGTGCTTGACTTCAGTCCAGTGAATCCGTTTTGCAGCGGTGCCTTGGCCAGTCTCGCTGCCTTGGGAGTTGCATCGCAAAGCGAATTCGTAATCGACCATGAAGCCACCGACGCGGAATACGTACAATAGTTAGCTACTTCATCGTCCAACTCGGTGGTTACGTAATCGCCGAAGTCGCCATGAAGCAAACCTCGTAAGCCTTTTCTAAATCCAAGAATTACGCCGGGACAAGCAGTTGCATGACTTTTTCGATCCCATTTAAGATGTTCAATGGAACGATCAGAATGCCCACTTTGGGCGAATTCCCCGGCGATGGACAGAACTCTTTGCTTACTATGAATAACGTTGTTAGCGCAGTATGGTGAGAGCATGAACGTGGATCCGAACGCAAAAGACGCAGGTCTTGATGTACGTATACGGTCTACTTTGCAAGTTGCCAAATACTACGCGCGACGCGCACTTGGGAAAGTACTTCGCAAACCTTCAATCAAATTGTCTGAGGTAGCGTACCGGTCAGATGTGATTTGTCCACCTGGTGAAATCGAGGCGCTAACGCCTATTATTTGGGAGCATCACATCCCGAAGATACTGGGGGCCGATTTTGGTGTGACCGTTGACACGATCCGTGCCGAGCTTCGCCGGGAGAAGTTTCAGTTTGAACCGGTTGTGGCACATAGAATACGGAATGCGGTGCTGGCAGGAGGATCGGTCTTCTGTGGTCGGTACCGGCATGAGATCGGTGGCACACCCGCTCGGTGGGGACATTGGCCAGGCAGCCCTACTTTTGAGATGGATAGCGCATCCCTCGCCGCGACGCCGTACGGGTCTCGATGGTTCGCCCATTGGATGATGGACGAGTTGCCGTACCAGCTCCTCGCTGCTAAGTTTGGGCCGTTGGTTGCTCATTTGCGCGACAGATACGTCCATGAGTCAGGTTATCATCGCATGCTTGATATTCCGCAGCCATTGCGGCTTGCAACGATTCATTTTCGTGATCTTGTGATTGTTGACGAGTTTGCACAGAATCCGCACAAGACAGCCCGATATCGAGTCTTTCGCGATAAACTCGCGAGTTTCCCCAAAGGACGCGATCGGATCTTCCTTATGCGGGGCAATTCTGGTAGCAGGCGAATATTGGTCAATGAACAGGAGGTCGCAGATCGACTTGCAGGCGAAGGATTTATTACGATCAATCCGACAACAATGACTGCGGAGGATGTAGTCGCCACATGCCGGGGTGCGTCAATGATTATTAGTGTTGAAGGATCGCATATGGCTCCGGCCCATTACCTCGTACGCGATTGGGGGACGATGATTGTTCTCAATCCTCCGTGTCGAACATCCTTATGTATGGCCGACATCAACACATTCTGTGGCATCCGGACGGGAATGTTCATATGCGACACGGTAGGTGATTCGAAATCCGATTTCCAAGTGGACATTGATGAGCTTATGCGATTCATCGACTTTGTTGAGCGAAAAGCGTCTCAAGAAACTGGGTTGCTACAGGAATTCGTCACTCAAGTGCTTAGGCAGCAAGCGTAGCTGCAATCCGGTCACAACCTCATTGGTCAACGACACGGGTCGGTAGCGAAAAGGATGTTCAAAAGATGAGTACAACAATCACTGGCGTCAGGACGACTCCACGCCTGGCCGTGGTGCAGTATGGTGATTACTCTCAAGCATTGCGATTGTATGCTTCAGGAAGCAGTGAGCCATATTCCGGGATGCGGCACAGCGTTGAGGCGCTGCAATGTCTGTTCGGTGACTACCCTCATATGGTGATCGACCTTAATGCTCCGCCTGGTCGCGTGGTAGTCAACAATGGAGTCTTGGTAGGGATTCCGTCGCCACTCCCGCGGCTTTGGAGACGAGGACTGCTAAATATGAAACTGTGGGCGCGACAGGTAAATGACGAGTTGGAAGCCTTCGAACCGACGCATTTGCTGATGCGGGCCTCCGGTTATCTTTCACTTAAAATTCTTCAGCATAGCACACGCCGTGGTTGGTGTACGCTTGCGCTCTTCGCGAACAATTTCGCTAGCGAAGACTGGCTTGGTAGGCGGGTAGAGTGGCAACTGACGAAGTACCTCAATCATCCCAGCGTTATGTGGGTCGGCAATCACCGGAAAATCTCAACGCAAAGCCTAGTTGATCACGGAGTGAATCCCGAAAAGGTCGTTGCCTACGATTGGCCGGCGCCGCGGAACCCCTCGCAGCATTTACCGAAACGACTTGATCGCTCACGGCCCGTTGAGCTACTTTTTGCTGCCAACATGATCGAGGCCAAGGGAATAGGCGACTTGATAATCGCACTGGAAATGCTCCGTCGCAAGGGGCTAGATGTCCGATTGACGGCTTTTGGTGTTGGAACGGACCTGGAACGGATGCAAGAGTTGGCATCGCGCATCGCGCCAGGCGCTGTGACATTTCCGGGCAAGGTGGATAACGACCTCCTGTTCGAGAACATGCGTCGATGTACGTTGATGTGCGTCGTGACTCGGCCCGAGTTTAAGGAAGGCGGTTCGCTGGTGCTGACCGAGGCGTTAGCAAGCCGAACTCCGGCGGTATTGTCGGACCAAGTGATGTTCAGACAATCTTTCAATGATGGAGAGGGAGTGCGCTTTTTTCGGGCTGGTGATCCGGCGTCCCTTGCCACTGTGATCGAGTCGATAATCTCGGATGAAAAGGCTTATGCCGAACTGTCCGCTTCTACCGCGGCAGCCTTCGCCCAGGTCGAATGCAAGACGATGTTCGCAGACATCATCTTACAATGGAAGTCAACCTTCCATGTGACACCTGCGGTTTCCGCATCCGCGACAGATAGTTATGGTGTGAAATGATATCGTTTAAACTTTTGCTTCGACACACATGATCGCCATCGTTATCGTTAATTTTCGTACGGCTGCTCTGACTGTCGATTGCCTGACATCCTTGGCAAGTGAGAGGACGGGCGGAGAACCGTTCTCAGTCGTGCTTGTGGATAATTTTTCGGAGGACGATTCGTTAGTTGTTCTAACCAATGCAATCGCTCAGAACGGATGGAAAGATTGGGTGGAAGTAATTCTGGCGGACCGCAATGGAGGCTTTGCGTGTGGCAACAACTTGGGAATCCGCCATGTTTTAGCAAAGGCCGAACAGCCAAGGTATGTCCTCTTATTGAATCCCGACACCGTTGTGAGGAAGGGAGCCATTCTGGCACTGCGCGTCTTCATGGACTCAAATCGCTCGGCAGGCATTGCTGGCAGTCGTTTAGAGGACCCAGATGGAACGTCCCAGCGCGCTGCCAGGCGATTTCCTGGGGTATTAAGCGAGTTTGAATCGGCGCTGTGTTTTGGGCCCGTCAGCCGTCTCCTTTCAAAATGGACGGTGGCACCTCCTGAACTTGAAATGGCACATGAGTGCGACTGGCTTCCTGGGGCGAGCCTCATGATTCGACGCGACGTGCTGGACAATATTGGTCTGCTCGACGAAGGTTACTTTATGTATTACGAGGAGGTAGACTTCTGCGCGCGAGCCAGACGGGCAGTTTGGACAGTTTGGTATGTTCCGGAAAGCCGCGTGGTGCATTTGGTCGGACAAAGCAGCGGGGTGACTTCACGAAGCGGCAAAGTCAAGCGGCTTCCAAAGTATTGGTTTGAATCGCGACACCGTTTCTTTCTCAAGAATCGTGGTATCGGTGTGTTGCTATTGGCAAACCTAGCTTGGTTTACCGGATTGTTGCTGAATAGAATACGTGCTATTGTTCAACGAAAGTCTAGTTCGCACCCACCCTGCATTTTGTCCGACTCTTTGCGCAATGAACTAAAAATGCTCACCAAGAACGTATGAACCAACGCGGGACCAACATGGAAAATAAAGCCGAGCATCTTCCGGAGTGGGTTCGGGGGGAGCGAAACCAAAATCCGACGGGAATAAGTTTCTGGGGACTGCTTCGAGAAGACTTGGCGACCCACGACGGAGACATGTTTGAGCAAGGGTTTTGGGCTGTTGCGGTACATCGGTTTGGCAATTGGAGGATGAACGTCCGTCCAAAGTTAGTACGGTTACCATTTTCCATACTCTACAAATTCTTGTTCAAGTGGGTGGAGTGGACCTGCGGCATAACTCTGCCGTATACGGTGAAATTAGGACGACGCGTTAGAATTTGGCACCACAGCGCGATTATTTTGAGTGCAAGAGAAATTGGAGATGACGTACAGATCCGTCAAAACACCACTTTCGGAGTGGCCAGAACAGTCCACGACTTTGAGTTGCCTATCATTCAGGAGCGTGTGGACATTGGATGCGGAGCGGTAATTCTGGGTGGAATTACTATCGGACACGATAGCGTTATCGGTGCGAACGCAGTCGTACTAAATGATGTTCCTGCGTACTCTGTCGCTGTCGGAGTGCCAGCACGCGTTATCAAATCAAAAATAGGAGACAAGCATTGTCCCGCGTCGGCGTAGTAGCAATAGGCCGCAACGAAGGCAAGCGGTTGCAGGCATGCCTAGCGTCGCTTCAGGGTTACCTCGTCACCTACGTCGATTCTGGCTCAACCGATGGAAGTCAAGCCATGGCTCAAGAATACGGCGCGAAGGTCGTCGAACTAGACATGAGCCAGCCATTCTCTGCGGCGCGGGCTCGAAATGCGGGGCTTATCGAACTACGTAAGACCGTTCCAAGCATTGAGTTCGTACAATTTATTGATGGCGACTGCGTAATCGTTGAAGACTGGATTGAAACAGCCTACCGCTTTTTGGATGAGAATCCACAATATGCAGTTGTTTGTGGTCGCAGGCGAGAGATGTCGCCAAATACGAGCATCTACAATAAACTTTGCGATATGGAATGGGATACTCCGCCAGGGGATGCCGTGGCGTGTGGTGGTGACGCGCTCATGCGGGTTGCAGCATTGGAAGAATCTGGTCCGTTCAATCATCGGATTATCGCTGGAGAGGAACCAGAATTATGCGAAAGACTTCGCAATGCAGGCTGGAAAATTCGTAGGTTGTCCACGGAAATGTCATTGCATGACGCAAGCATGACGACGTTCTCACAGTGGTGGAAAAGATCGGTTCGAACGGGCTATGGTGCTTCGCTATGTTCAACCGAGTACGGCTTGGCAGGATTTCGACGGATTGCTCGTAGCGCAATGGTTTGGGGGATCGCAGTGCCACTAGCCGTTCTTGTACTTGCTCCCTTCACCTATGGACTGTGCCTATTGCTGCTCGCATCCTACCCAGTACTTTGCTTGCGTGCATATCGATATGCTCGCGAGCGGCAGTTTTCTCTAACTGACTCACGTCTGTATGCGTTTTTTTGTGTACTCGGCAAGTTTCCTCAAGCCCAGGGGGTATTGCGATTCTGGTGGGGGAAGCTAAGGTCGAAGCCATCTGAAATCATTGAATATAAGAATCCAGTGGTAACTGGCCCATAGGCTTTTCGCGAACGCGAGGAATGCTCGACCAAAGCCACTATCTGGTTTTTAGAACGGCTGTCCTCAGCCGTTCCGGAACACCAAAGAACTCCAGAACAGTTGAGGACAACTGTTCTACTCTGGAAATCTTTCCTTCAAACGGGACACGCCCAACGCCGTGATGCATTTCCTCCAACTATTTCTCAGGCAGAGCGGGAGCTTGTCTCCCCTCAACCTTTTTTTCGCGTTCTACCTAGCTGCATGTTAACCGATGTACTCCGCAGCCGCCTCGACCTCCTACGGCGGTCGAGGCGGCTGCGGAGTACGCGAAGTCATAGGCAGAGCCACACTAATAGAACGCCAAAACGGCGTCAGCTCGGAGGCAAGCTCCGAGCTGACGGAAATCCTTCACGGCGTTGGGATAATCTGTCTTTTTTATTCCCTAATCCCTGTATGCTAAGCTGATTTCAGTGAAAATCGCCTATCTCATCAATCAATATCCCAAAGTCAGTCATACGTTCATTCGCAGGGAAATCCTAGCTCTTGAAAGTCTCGACCCAACGTTAGAAATTGCCCGTTTTTCTATTCGGCCCTCGCAAGAAGAATTTAAGGACGTGGCCGACCAACAGGAAGCTCGTCGAACGGTATCGGTCCTTGTCCAAGGCATGCTGCCGTTAATTTTCGCCTGTCTCGCGACGGCAATATCCCGGCCAATTCGGTTCCTTAGGGCGATTGCCCTCGCTGTCCGACTTGGATGGAAAGGTGAGCGTGGGCTAATGCGCCATCTGATTTACTTAATCGAAGCAGTTTGGTTGCATCGCAAACTCGCGCACGAGAAGATTGTTCATGTTCATGCGCATTTCGGAACCAACTCAACGACGGTTGCTATGTTGGTGCATGTGCTTGGTAACATTCCCTATAGTTTTACTGTTCATGGGCCAGAGGAATTTGATAAGGTTACGATACTTGGGCTCGACAAAAAGATTTGGGAATCCTCGTTTGTGGTTGCAATCAGCGATTTTGGTCGCAGCCAACTCATGCGTTGGTGTCCAAGCAGCCAGTGGCGCAAGTTGCAAGTCGTGCGATGCGGCGTCGATGCGGCGTATATCGACGCCGTTCCGCCACCGATTGAGGATAGCAAAGTGCTTGTTTGCGTGGGGCGATTGTGCGAGCAAAAAGGGCAGTTGCTGCTTATCGAAGCCGTTGGCAAACTTGTTCAAACAGGGATTGAAGTGCAATTGCGGCTCGTCGGTGACGGTCCCATGCGAGCCGAATGCGAGGAAGCGATTGATCGGTTGAAACTTACTAACAATGTCAAAATCACGGGATGGGCGTCAGGCGAGCAAGTACGAAATGAAATACTGGGTGCGCGTATCTTCGTACTACCTAGTTTTGCGGAGGGGCTTCCCGTTGTACTGATGGAGGCACTAGCGTTGCAGCGGCCGGTGATCAGCACCTACGTCGCAGGAATCCCGGAACTAGTTCGTCCAGGTGAAAATGGTTGGCTGGTGCCCGCCGGTGATGTGCAGGCATTGGCTGAGGCAATGCGCGCAGCGCTGGAGATGCCATTCGAACGACTGAATGAAATGGGTAAGTGCGGGAGAAAATGCGTGTTAGAGCAGCATGACATTCGAAAAGAAGTTGCCAAACTAGTTGGGCTGTTTAAGGACGGAAAATTGTCGCCTTTTGCTCCGCAAAAGTGCGTTAACGAGGCGCACTTTCGCGGATAGGCTGTGAATTTATAGTGGCAGGCACATTCCATGTGCCGTCCGCAAGTCAAAAACCTTTGGTTTTTGAGGCTACGGCACACGGAGTGTGCCTGCTACTTTGGGGTTATTCAATAAACTCACAGCCTAGAAGCGATTCACACGCCCGAGAGCAAACGCAGGGACGAGCAAGACGGATTCCTGTATTTGTCACGCCTCGCACTTCTCTGCGCCGGGACAAAAAATGATCCTTTGTTAGCCAGGATACCACCTTGACTGCGCACAACGTGCTGTTGCTTACAGCAACAATTTTCCCACCTAACAATGTTCCAGACTTGGTAGTACTCGATCCCGAACTCAGAACGTTTCAGTACATTCAAGCCCTGAAGTTCTATTCCGCACGACTGGGCAAGGTTTATCAACGAATAGTATTCGCGGAGAATTCTGGAGCATCCTTGGAGCCTATCTCCCGAGTGTTTGGACGTAATCGTTTAATAGAATTACTTTCTGTTGAGCCGATTTCATATCCATCCAACTACGGTAAGGGCTACGGCGAGATGAAACTGGTCGACGACGCAATGCAGTCAAGCGAGATTCTTTCGCAGCTTCCGCCTTCAGCGGTTATTTGGAAGCTAACGGGCAGATATCGGGTCCTAAACATTTGCCAAGTGATTCGCGCTAGACCGCAGTTTGCAGAACTTTATTTAGACAAACGCGGTGCATGGATGGACATGCGAGTAATAGCATTTACACCTCGCCTGCACGAACAATACTTGCGTGGATGTTGTTCAAGCCTGATTGATGTATAAGATGGCGAGAAAATGATCGCGGAATTAAGGTTGTCGTTGCTTACCAATCAATGGCCTATAAACGAACGAATTTGCTTTCGACATAGAACGGAACCATTGATTGTCGGTCAGCGAGGCTTTGACGGGAAGAGCTGGTCACATCCCAGGTTGTTCAGTGCATTTGCATATCGTTGGGCGCTCAAAAAAAATCAAGAATACCTTTGGTGGCAGATTGATGTGGTAGGACGCCAAAACAAGGTTTAGGGGAGACAAGCTCCCGCTCAACCTGATGAATCGTTGGGGGAATTGATTTACAGCGCTGAGCGATTCGTAAAACAAGATCTTAGGCAGTAACGAAAGTGGTTGAAGTGAATTTGTTGTTGTTGTTTTTCGCATGGTTGATTGGGTACGTTTTCGCGATACCGTTGCTGGTATTAGGTGCCCAGTGCATCCTTTCTTTGCTACCATCACGTACACCCAAGCGTGGCCAGCGGCGGCGAGTCGCGGTATTAGTGCCCGCGCACGATGAAGCCATAGTGATCGCGATTACGATTGTAGGTATCCGGCCGCAACTTGGTCAACGAGACCGTCTAGTGGTCGTGGCGGATAACTGCTCGGACCAAACAGCTGCGATCGCTAGGCAATCGGGCGCGGAAGTTGTCGAACGCAACGATGTCAGTCGGCGTGGGAAAGGCTTCGCACTGGATGCAGGCGTACGATTTCTGGAGCATGATCCGCCGGATGTGGTCATCGTGCTCGATGCGGACTGTCAAGCGGACGCGGGAATGATCGATGAATTGGCTCACGCAGTCGATGGAACAGGTCGCCCTGTACAGTCCCTTTACCTAATGGGATTTGCTCCGAATTCCGGTCCCGAGTCGATGGTTTCGGTGTTTGCATTCCTTGTCAAAAATTGGGTCAGAGCCAGAGCGCTGCAGCGTCTTTCTGTCCCAGTCCTGTTAACCGGATCGGGGATGGCGTTTCCTTGGGAAGTCATACGCCAAGCCTCGCTTGCGAATGATGAAATTGTCGAGGACCTAGCTCTTGGTCTGAAACTAACGCGGCAAGGATTAGGTCCTCAGTTCTGTGAAACTGCGAGAGTTTGGAGCCAGTTGCCAACCAGCGTTGGAGCGGCGGTGAGCCAGCGGACTCGGTGGGAGCATGGGTATTTGAACACGATGCTCAATTATGTGCCGCGGCTTGTCTTGCAATCGTTTAAAGGACGCATCGATCTACTTCTGGTGGCGTTGGATCTGGCAGTTCCGCCATTGTCGTTGCTGGTGCTGTTGTCGGCCTTGGCTTGCGCCGTAGAGTTCTTTCTCGCGCTAGCGACTGGCTCGTGGCTTCCCTTTTGGATACTGATTGGGGCCGGTTGCTTCGCCGCCTTGGGAATCATTGTTTGCTGGTGGCGCTTTGCCCGCCAACTCATTCCATTTAAGATGCTTGCGTCTATTCCACGCTATGTGATCGGAAAAATCGGTATTTATCGTCGCTTCTTTGGGAACCGACAAACGCAGTGGGTTCGGACCGAACGCGATGGCGAATCGAGCAAGTGAGAGAATTGTCGCCTTTCGCTCTGCGAAAGTGCGCAGGTAAAAGCACATTCGCAGAGCGAAAGGCGACACAAGTTAACAGCCACAAAACCCCAACCCACTTTCGTGCCACAGAACGCAATGTTAATGGCGAACC
>JANMHA010000464.1:0-21778 GCA_031374925.1 Pirellula sp.
CCCGCAGCCATTAAGTGTCGCGATTCTAAAGACTCCAAAAGAGATTGACGGACAGAAAGCTGTTTACGCTTCCTTCCTCGATCTTTTCGGGGAACGTTGTTGGAAAAAGAACCACTTCCGAAACCGACGGTGGTCATCGACAAACCTCAATCAGGTGCCATAAACAAGGGCCAAAACAATAAGCGACTCAATAGCGGGTCGCAATTTCGAGTCTAATTAAGCTTGCAAGCTTTGCAACGAATCAAGTGCAGTTACCAACGACTTCCTGGTCTACAAGGCGTATTAAATACGCTGCTTGCTACCCTGGTGGTCGTATAACCAGCACCATCGACACAATTGAATGCCTGGCTTGGAGGGGGGTTGCACCGCAAAAGTTCCCCAACCAACCACCTTGTGCTACCTAATCCCAAAAATCGAGCGCCTACAGGTTGTTTTTCAGGTGAACTCTCGGTTTTCGCTCCCCCGATTTCATGATCAGCCTCAAAACGCCTCAAAAATCGGTCGCGAGTCTTTCGGAGATTCCTAGACAAGAATACAAATTAGAATCGCGAAGTGACGGCAGCTTTCGCGCCACTTTCTTCAGTAAATTGACAACTGGAGAGCCAATTCCTTACTGCAAAAAACATCCCAAAAAAATGTTCCAGTCGCTCCAAGAAGGCCTTCAAGTTGCTTTTCAATCGCTCCGTGGCAAGGGTAAGCTGACCGAATCCAACATGCGCGATGGTCTGGCCATGGTGGAAAAATCTATGGTCGAGGCGGACGTCAATATCGACGTCGTTCGGAAATTTATGTCCGATGTGTCCGCTGCAGCCGCCGGTCGTAGAGTTTTGCTTTCCCTCCGGCCAAACGAGGAATTGATCAAAATTGTCTATGAGGAGTTGGTTTCACTTCTCGGGCCCGTTGACAATTCCATTCCGATGCGACGAGGTGAATTGACCAGCATCATGATGTGTGGGCTTCAAGGAGCTGGAAAAACGACGACCTGCGGCAAGCTCGCCCTGTTGATCAAGGAAAAGAAACTCAAGCCTTTTCTTATCGCAGCCGACTTGCAGCGACCCGCCGCGATCGAACAGCTCCACGTGCTCGGAACGCAACTTGGAGTCGGCGTTTTTAGCAAAGCTGGCTCAAAAGATCCGATTGCCGTTTGCCGCGAAGGACTAGCCGCGGCCAAGGCAGCCGGTGCCGATGTGGCGATTTTCGACACCGCGGGACGATTGGCCATCGATCAGGAATTGATGGACGAACTCAAGCAAATCGACAAGCAAATAGCACCTCAGCAAGTGTTCCTGGTAGTGGACGGAATGACTGGCCAGGATGCCGTCAATAGCGCCAAGGCCTTCAATCAAGCCTTGTCGATTGACGGTGTCATCATGACCAAACTGGACGGCGACGCTCGAGGCGGAGCTTTGTTGAGCGTGAAAGCAGTCACCCAAGTGCCGATCAAATTCATCGGTACCGGTGAACACATGGACGCACTGGAGCCATTTCGCCCAGAGGGCATGGCCAGCCGAATCCTGGAGATGGGAGACATTCTAGAGGTCGCTCGCGAAGCCCATAAATTGATCGATGAAAAGGAACGAAAGCTACTCGAGGATAGGATGTCCAAGGGGATTTTCACCCTCGGTGACTTCCGCGACATGATGCAAAAGCTTCGAAAACCTGGCCTCATGACTAAGATGCTGACTCTCATGCCAGGCATGGGGGACCTTTCGAAGATGATGGCCAACGCAGACAGCGACAAGGAAATGCGACGAATAACCGGTATCGTCGATTCTATGACCCCTGAGGAACGCAAAAACCCAAAAGTCATCGATCCATCTCGAAAAAACCGAATCGCCAAAGGTTGCGGAGTTCAACCAAACCAAGTTAGCGACCTGGTGAAGCAATTTGAAATGCTTGCCCCAATGCTTCAAATGGCGACCTCCGGTAGCATGGGTGACAAAATGAAAATGATGCAACAAATGCAGGGGATGATGGCAAACAATCCGAACAACCCAATGGAAGGAATGAAAATCAAACAAAGCACGGGCAAACGCCTTACTCCAAAAGAGCGAGAAAAGATGCAAAAAGAAAGAGAAAGACTTTTGAGAAAGAAAAAACGAGGCTAGGCATGCTTTTGTGGAGACGTTATCATTTCGGACCTAGTAAACCCAATTTTCACGGAGAATTAGCACAGTGTCGGTTCGTATTCGAATGAAGCGTTTGGGCAGAAAAAACCGCCCATTTTATCGTCTTTGCGCCATCGATCAACGTTGCCCACGCGACGGTCGAGTCTTGGAAGAACTGGGGCATTATGACCCTATGTGTAAAGAAACCGATGCGCGCGCTATCCTCAAGGGCGAACGCATTAATTACTGGCTAAGTGTTGGCGCTCAACCGAGCGAAAATGTTCGAGTGCTTATCAAAAAGTACGGTTCCAAAGGAACACATCTTCAACAGCAATCCGACGCGCTGGCTCGAATCGGTCGAAGCCTAAAACAGCCTGTAGCAGCTTCCTAAGCCTGAGTGGGATAGGCCCCTTCCAGGCGTGTCATGTACTAGACAACAGAGCCTGTCCCAAAACAGCCCGGGTGTGGTTCTGTCACGGAACGATCCTGTGCGATTTGATATTATCTCTCTGTTCCCCCCAATTTTCGCGGGATATCTCACCCAAAGCTTGCTCGCTAAAGCGATCGATCGCGGGCTAGTGGAAATTCATATCCACGATTTGCGAGATTGGTCGACGGATCTTAAGCACCACAAGATCGATGACAAGCCGTACGGTGGCGGTCCAGGCATGCTCATCTGCGTCGATCCGGTCGTTCATTGCGTTGAAGCGGTGCAGCAAATGTCGGATCAACCCGGAGTCGTTGTTGTGATGACTCCGCAAGGCGACAAACTCGATCAACGGCGAGTCGAACAGATCGCGCGCTACGAACGAATGATCTTGCTGTGCGGACGCTACGAAGGGTTTGATCAGCGCGTGATCGACATCTTAAACCCACTCGAACTTAGCGTCGGCGACTACGTCTTAAACGGAGGTGAAGTTGCTGCTATGGTGGTCGTTGACTCCACGGTTCGAATGATCCCAGGTGTTCTCGGAGACGAGCAGAGCAGTTGGGACGATTCGTTTTCACGTGGCAATCGACTTTTGGAGTTTCCGCAATACACACGTCCAGCCGAGTTTCGCGGTCACAACGTTCCTAGCGTTCTGCTCAGCGGTGACCACAAACGCATCGCGGACTGGCGAACCGAACAAGCTAACATCAAAACTAGACTTAAGCGCAGTGACTTGTTTGGAAATGAGACCGGTTAGGGTAGCAAGGTACATAACTCTGTCGCCTTTTGCGTCCCCCTCGATTTTAATGTTTGGATTGACACCGTCCGATTGTGGTGCACAGCCTACGTCGAGCGTACACTATCGAGGTTCTGTTCTTTCGGTTCGCAAGTCGCCGTAGATTGACTGGTATGAACCGTCCTCAAGTCTCCACCGGAAAAGCACCTTGTTCTTGTCCTCGGGGCCTACCTGCAGGCCGTGATATGCTGCTTCGGGATTGTCGCTCCGTATCTGGTTTATGAAGCCCCAACCTACGGCGGAGTCTTGAATTCGTTTGTACAAAGGATCCGCAAGCATCTTGTCGTCAGGTACTGATTTGCTAAAGCCAGCCTTGTCCTTAAGTGTCCCCATAGCAATGTTAGCGTAAACGTTAGAAACCTGCGGATACTTGCCGTTGAACATTTCCGACCACAGTTGGAACGCCGATGTAATTTTGTCGAGTTTAAATTGCAATGGATAATACGGCTCAGTCGCGTCCCGGAAACCAAGCGGTCGTACAGTTGAAAACAATGCGTCATCCAAAAGTTGATTCCATACAAAGTTCTCCCACAGTCCTTCCACTTGTTGATCAGTACAAAATCGCATTGAGAGCGAGGCAGGTAGTTGGCTTTTCGTGTCGACCCAAACTTCCATGGTTCCATCCGAGTACGCGTACTCCGGCCAAACATTGGATAGGTCGATTTCAAATCCCTGACACGTAACTCCGGCAATGGACCTAGTTCCCAAAGTTTTGGATGCCTGTTCTAACTGTTCGCCAATCCTTTCAAGCAACATGAATATTGAATCCAATCCCTGCTTCGCTGGAATCTCTTGAAAGACCTTGTTGATTGAGTCTAGCGTCAGCCCAGATTTGTTCCGAAACGCGATGCGTATATAACGAAAACTTCGATCTTCGATTCGCAAGTCACCTGGGGCTCGCCAGTACCATTTCCCCAAATTGATGGTTTGGGGATTTCCATCTTGTGACAAAGTGAACTTCACATCGACGGAATAGCTACTCGCTTTTCTTATAGAATTTATGATTCTCTCCCAAATTCTTGAGGGCTACGAAAGTTCGACCGTTAGAAACAATCCCGAAGGATCTTAGGCAAAGTACGAAAGACGAACAACTAACTCAACTTCGCCAGCTCGGGTGGGACGTCGTTCGATGGATTCTGATCGAAGAAGCCCTGTGGCTTTAAGGGAAATCCGAGGTACGATGTCGGCATCACCGGATAGTCCTCTGGTCGTGGAACATGCGTGACCAAAGGGATACCTGAACACGACGTCGGTATCGACGAGCGAACGATTCTTCGGCTAGGGTAGTGTTGGGAGTATTTTACATGTTTAAATTGTTGGACAAATCGCACAGTGTGGCGGCACCCGATTACAATCGTTGGTTCATTCCTCCTGCAGCACTTTGCATTCATCTTTCAATTGGGCAAGCCTACGCTTGGAGTGTATTCAACATTCCGTTGACCCGATTGTTGGGGATAACGGAATCGATAGAGGCCGACTGGTCGCGTGAAGCCGTCATCTGGATATTTAGTTTGGCGATCGTTTTTCTTGGACTGTCTGCCGCATTTGGTGGCAAATGGTTGGAGAGGGTTGGCCCACGGTGCGCGATGTTCGTTAGCGCCATTTGCTTTTCATGCGGTTTCTTTATCGCCGCGCTTGGGGCATATCTTCATTCGATCGTTTTGCTCTATGTTGGTTACGGAGTTGTGGGCGGGTGCGGCTTGGGATTGGGATACATTTCACCGGTAGGTACTCTTATCAAATGGTTTCCCGACAGACCAGGTATGGCGACTGGAATGGCAATTATGGGATTTGGCGGTGGCGCAATGATCGGAGCTCCTCTGGCTGTAAACCTTATGAAAGTTTTTTCAACAGCCACCAGTAACGGTCTGGTGCCAACTTTTTCGACTATGGGCTGTATCTATTTAGCTGTCATGCTGATTGGGGCATTTCTGGTTCGAGTTCCGCCACCAGATTGGACACCAATTGGTTACACACCGGTATCAAGCACCAAACAGATGATAACCAACCAATCCGTCCACGCGGATCAGGCGATCAAGACTCCACAGTTTTATCTGCTTTGGTTGATGTTATGCCTCAACGTAACAGCGGGAATCGGGATTCTGGGAAAGGCGTCCGATATGGTTCAGGACATGTTTGGAGCAAGTGTAGCGGCTGGGTCGTGGTTCGTGGGACTGCTTAGCGTTTCCAATATGATTGGCCGATTCGTATGGTCTAGCGCCTCGGATTTCCTTGGCCGTCGTTGGACCTATGCCATTTTTTTCGGGCTTGGCCTGATGCTTTACGCTGTCTTGCCGACATTTGGAAGAATGGGCGAGCAAGGTCTTTTCGTCATGATTTGCTCAATCATTATGTCAATGTACGGCGGAGCATTTGCAACAATCCCTGCGTATCTACGGGACGTTTTTGGCACCATGCATGTCGGAGCAATCCACGGACGCTTATTGACGGCTTGGTCAACGGCTGGAATACTGGGACCAGTTCTTCTCACTCGATGGGCCGAGTATCAAAAACAAGCCGGTGTGCCGAAGAACGAGTCCTACAATCGCGTTTTATTATTCATGTCAGGGCTACTGCTAATCGGCTTGATCTCGAACCTGATGATGTCTCCTGTCGACTCGAAACATCACTATCGCGAAAAAAGCTAAATTGGTGTCCACACGGATGTTCCGTCCCAATGGAAGGTGTCTCCGACAGGCTTCCGTCGTATTCATGTTAACGATTCTGGAATTACGACGTAAATGCTTTCCGATACATTACGTAGGACGCCAAAACAAGGTTGAGGGGAGGCAAGCTCCCGCTCAATCTAAGCGAATTGTTGGTGAAAAGTTTGGTCGTCTCAAAGCCTTCTCACCTCCCTCGTTTTGATCTCCAAACGATTCGGAGCAGTAGCTCTCCATTGTACATCAGTTTGAGTTTGATCGAGGTTCCGCCGGTTGCAACCGTTGCCTCGCTTCGATTACCAGCAATCAGCCATTGTTGCCAGGGGTAAACTATCTTTTGGATACTTGCATCGCCCCGCAAATCGAGGGAACCCGCAAATCGAGGGGAATGGTCGGCCGCCCCCTAATACGATTGCAAATTCAAGCAAGATCGAAACAGTCGCGGTACCACCAATCCTTTGCTCCCGGAATTGTGGCCAGATCCAACTCCAACCTAATGTTAGTTCCATCGATGGTTGCTCCGACTGTCCAAGGACCATCATTCGACGTTACTTCCTCATATCTTGCGCATCCATCGTGCAACGTTATTGTCTGCACAGGCTTGTTATACCATTCATGCATATAGAACTTCACCTTACCATTGCGGCACGCCGTTGCTGATATCGTAGAAACCTCGAGCGTGATTAGACATTTTTTGTTCGTGCACTTTTCAATTTTCGCGCTCAGCCGATACCCACCGCGAATGCACTTTCTTCCGAATTTTCCGTTGCGTGTATCGTCGTGAACTCGATCAGCTGTTTCTAAGAAGCTAGGTAGCTTTTCCTTCAATAATCGTATAATCGATGCTCCGTCGGTAAACGAATAGTGCTTCAAATGGGACAGGTTGGAGTGGATCGAGGTCCCTCCCTTGCAAATAATCAGAACCGGCTTCCCGATGGCATGTGCATAGCCTACTTCGTAGTAACAATTCGGTCGTTCGTGAGACAGGTCTGCGACTACGAAGTAGGATTGCCGAATGCGTTTGTAGATCTCTTCGGAGATCCCTCGCTGGATTGCATTACGGTCTACCGAGATTGCGTCAAAGCCGCAACCATCCAACGCAGGTTGAATTCCTCGATCGAAGACTTCTGACGTGTGCGCGTCATCGACTAATGGCAAAATCACGAAAACGGGATGCCGAATCTGCATGTGTTATCCTTCGTTGAATAATCTGAGTCGAAATCAGTTCAAATGCCCTGCCTGTTTGTGGATATCATTGGCAGCGGGTGCCATCGGTAAAATAATAAATTACAGATAAAAACGATTCTAGCAACGTAGGGCGTTATGGACGGTTCGCGAGTTTCTGGCTCCAATAAACCAAAGCCAGCAGCACTTGGGTAGTATTTCTTCGAGTATCGAAAACATCGTTTGCATAAGCCGTATTTTCATAACGATTACGGACGATATTCTACCAGCTGGCGGGCTCACATTGACGGGGAACAGAAATGAATGATAAATTGCGGCTACAGGGAATTCGCGTGCATCTTTCAGGCTCCATTTGGGATGACGCTTCCGAAGAGATCAAGAAAGGCATTCACCATGCTGTCAGGACGTTAACTGGAGCGATTCTGCGGGAAGGTGGGGCTGTCATTCATGGAAGCCATCCGACCATTGTTCCGTCGATTCGCGAAGCGGCCGAGGCTTATTTGAAAGCGAATGGAACACGCGAATCGATCACTCTTGTTCGGTCAGGTGATTACGCCGTAACTGAAAAGCACAAGCAGGAGATCGAGGGCCATCGACAATTTTCACTTGTCGAGATCATTCCTTCCGCATCTGGCGACACGAACCAGAGTCTTGTTCCGATGCGGGAGTGGATGGCGGAGCGAAGCGATGTCGTTGTCTGTTTTGGAGGCAAGTGGTACGACGTCAACAAGGCTCGCGCGGGTGTACCCGAAGAACTGAACGCAGCGATTCTTTTGGGCAAGCCGGCGTTTGTACTTGGAGGATTTGGTGGCGCTATCTCACAATACATGAAGGAACAACCTGGGGTTTATGACGAACTGCGGAACGGGATGTCCGTGGAAGATAACCAGAAATTGTTCGCGATGAACGATCCGAATGAAATCGCAGATCGAATCATACGACAAATTAGGGTGTTGCCTCTGCGTCGCCCGGTCGTATCAACGCAAGGTCGCTCACCGTTGACGGGAAATCGATTATTCCGCATCCTCGCCTTAGACGGTGGCGGAATTCGCGGGGCGTTTGGCGCTGCGGTGCTTGCCAAGTGGTCCGAAATGTCGTTGAACGCGACTGGCAAAGATCTGATCAAGCATTTTGACTTGGTTGCCGGAACATCTACCGGTGCCATCGTGGCTGTCGCATTGGCGATGGGGAAGAGACCAAGCGAGATTGTCGAGTTTTACAAGCAAGAAGGGCCCAACATTTTCAAAGATGGCAGTAGTTGGGGGCAATGGGTCGGTCCGAAACATGATGCCCAAACCATCAATAAAGTTCTTGCATCCGTTTTGAGAGCGAGTCCGATTTCAGATAGCGTCTGCCGCCTAGTCATCCCAACCGTACTCGGTATTCCGGGAATAGCTGAGACGCTTGTGACGCCGCATTCGCCGGATCGCACTGCGTACAGGAAGACTCCTGCCGTTCAAGTTGTGAGAGCGTCCACCGCAGCACCAACGTATTTTGCTCCGGCAACGGTCGATCAAGGGAACAGCAGAATCGAATGTATCGATGGTGGACTTTGGGCCAACAATCCAGTTCTTCCCGCGATCGCCGAAGCAGTACGTTATTGCCACGTTCCACTCGATCGAATCGACTTGCTCAGCATTGGTACAACAACGTCGGAGAAGAATTTTTTCAGCACACTTGGCGGCGGCAAGTTTCAATATGTTGGCCCCTTGGCTGACCTTTTCTTTTCATGCCAAGAGAGCGGAGCGGCGAAAATTGCGGATTTGCTTCTATCGAAGGCTCGTCATCTCCGAATTGACCGGCACGTCAATACTCTCGCCAAGTTAGACAGCTACAAAGACATTCCTGAACTGATTCGGCTCGGTAGTGAAGTAGGCGTCGAAACCTTCGACCTAGTCCGATCGAGGTTTTTCGATGGCTATCACGCGCAACCTTGGGAAGTATTCAAGAATAGTGATGGGCAGCCAATCAAACCCTAAAACAGCGAGTATTGCAAACGCTTACTGACAATGAACGTCTACTTCATTACTTTTCCTCTATCCCGTTAATCCTCTGGAATCGCTGAAGGCAGAGCAAAAGAAGCTCGATCGATTTGCACCGCGTAAACGGCTGAATTATGCTAGCGGGAAATGAAAAATCAAGAACCCAATGACATAACTCCAACAATTCAAATTGAGGTGGTTTGGCATCCGGATTTCGTTGCTGGCGAAGAGTTTGCAAGCACGCTGTTCAAAGCTCTGTCGATGGATGCAGATCGACCAATTGAATTGCGCCCGTCATTGCCGGTTCGATTTTGGACAAGACCAAACCATGAGCTGATACCCATTGCTGCGAAGCAGTCAACTTCGCGAGTTGCGATAATCGTATTGATGGATGACTCGATGCTACAGAGTCAAGAGTGGGGGAAATGGTTGTCCGAACTCTCATCCGCCGCCCATCGAGAAGTAGAAACAGTCAGTCCGAGCGTTCGGATCCTACCCGTGGCCATGAGGCATGACATCTACGCCAATGTGCAACTGCTCGGGCAAATGAATTTTTTGGCTCATGAGTCGAACCTTGCACCCGACAGTCAGTACCTTGTAAATCAGATACTCATCTCACTGCTGCATTTTCTAGTGAAGGACAAGCTCTATTACGACGTATTCTTGAGCTATTCTAGGTCGGATGGGGCAGAGGTTCGCGACTTCATATTGGAACGGTTTAAGCGTTACCCTTACCTTCGACCGTTTGTGGATGAACACGACTTGATTGTTGGAGCCCTATACAGAGAACGATTTCGCTCCATAATACGATCATCTGTGTTTGTAGCAATTCAAACGGATACGTACAGCTCACGAACCGAGTCCGTTCGAGAATTCGAGTACGCCAAGCAGATCCAACGACCAATTATTGTCGTTGATGCGCTGGTGGACGGAGAGCCTCGTTCGTCGTCCTACATGGGCAATACGCGTGTGCTTCGCTACTCCAGTGCCGATAAAACCGAACGACTCGTTACGGCGATTTTGACTGAAGTCCTGTGTTTCGAATTGTTCGACTTGGAAGTAGATCGCTTTAGGCAAGCGGGAAACGAACAGGTTACCGTTAGTCGGCGCGCGCCGGATCTGCACTATCTGGCAACATCTCGAAGAAACAAACTCGCGCATCGAAAGTCCCGAAGCCCAAACGTATGCTTGTATCCTGACCCTCCACTCTCGCATCCCGAATTGGCAAGCCTCAAGGCATTCGAATCGAATACGTTGTTCCTCACACCCGTTCAGTACTTGTCCTCGCAGGTCCTGCTTGAATCGACGAATAGAATTCGCAGCACAAGCCTTCCATTGCAAGGTCTTGAAGTACAGCTGTCCGTGTCGCCGCCGGGCCAGTTGCAGCTAGAGGCTGAGGGGAAACGAGCCGGTCATGTTGAACAGTGCCTTATCGAGTTTGCTCGGTACCTAGTAGCTTCCGGTGCAACCGTGGTATTCGGAGGAAAATTCAGCTCGAAGTCTGTCGGCTCTTGGATAATGCGCATCGTGGAGTCGTATGGTCGTGCAGAGGGGCCCCGACAAACTAGCCTACGTGCTTATATGCCATTTCCAGTGGCACTTGGCTTAGATCCCGTTGAAAGGCGAGAGCTTAGCAAGCATATAGACATTATTCCGCTTACTGCGCCCGACGATGTTCGCGGGCTGACGAAAGACGGTCGCCAAATGCCTCGTCTCGAGGGCTCCAAGGAGTGGAAATACACGTGGGCTCGAAGTTTAACCGAAGCTCGGCGCACAATGGCAGAGAAGACGCATGTCACGATTTTGATTGGAGGAAAGGAGAATGGCTTTCTAGGTCGATTTCCAGGACTCGTTGAAGAAGCATTTTTTGCAATCACGCAATCCAACCCGCTCTTCGTGGTTGGGTGCCTCGGTGGTTGCGCTCGATCCATTTACAACGCAATCTACAAAAAAAATACTTGGAACAAGATTGCTGCCTTCAAGGCGTATAGTCCCGAATGGACTACAGAGGACTTCCTGAAACTCGCCAAGTCTCACAACGTAGAGCAAGCGGATGTTTTGGTTGACTACAAACCACTCAGGAATGCCATCTACGGAAGCAGTAATCGGCTCGCAAAAAATGGCCTTACCAAGGAAGAGAACCTTCGGCTTGGCGATTCGCAGGATTACCTCGAATGTATCCACCTTGTTCTGAAAGGGCTTACGGCGGTCAATCAATTGCGGAGCGTTTCGCGATGATGGATCGCCACCGCAGTGACTGGGCAAATTCATGGTGTTTGCCAATTGAGTACCTCCGAGCAACTTTATTCGTTGCTGCGGAAAAGAACTACCGCAAGGCCCGTCAATGCTTCGAGACCAAAATCCTTGTTTTCGAACGCTAGCTGCAAGAAACTCGAAACGATCGCAACTTTTTGAGGATCATTTTGATTTTTGGGTTCCTTTAGCAGCTTCAGAACCACCCAACCTTGCTCGCCACTATTTTCGCAGATTCTCCTCAGCTCCAGTTTGGCCCAATCGCTAACCACATCCCCTGGACTGCCACCAGCAAATGAGCTACTGCCCACCAACTGCGGCTTGAATGTTGGCCAAATGCTAACCAGCAAATCGCGGTTTTGCATGTTAAGGGCATTCGATAAAATCCGGGAGGTTTGATTCACACGAACGGCGTCGTCTCGAAGGCGAGCGAACATGCTTCGATAGAGTTTTGAGGATCGAAGTTCTTCGTATAGACCACGCTCCGAAAAGTCTTGTTTGTATTCCTCCAAAAGTCGTTGGGAAGCCGAGCCGGTGGACCCGACGAGATAGATTGGCTTGTTAGCGCACAGTTCCCGGAAAAGCTTGTGCTCATCGAAGATCCCCTCCATGCCACCGATAAAAAAGCTCATGGCAAACTCATGCGAGCGAAGCATTTCCAAACGCATGTGCACTAAGCTCGAGGGTTGATCATCTCTTTTATCCGTCCAATGGAAATTTTCGAACTTCGAAGCGGCCTCCGGAATCTTGCCCTCGAAATGTCGCGATTGATAAATGTGGACACGATTGGCTGCCCCCAACGATCTCGCCGCATGCTCAACCAATGGTGAAATCGCCGGATGACCACCAAATACCAATTCATACTCCGGCAACACCGTCGTTGCTAGCGCAACGACAGCTTCGCGGATTTCATGGGGCCTTGCGGACTCGATCCAGTTTTCTCGATCTGGAACGCTGGCGGAAAGAAAGATGGCACTCATGATTAGAGCCCTCCCATCCAGGTCGAGAGCCGAGCTGTCGAAGTGACAGGAATGGGATTCCTTGCGTTTAGCCAGTCCAAATGAGCATTCCAATCCGAGTCCATGCCAAGTCCCTCGAAAACGATTGCCAACGATCGTTCATCGTAGACGTCATTGCATTGGTTTTTCTTGATCTCATCTTCGTGATCCTGGACGCTTCGTGCATCCGGCAAACCAATGTAAGGAATGACATGCCCAACAACTGAATCGTTCCTTCGAATTCCGTAAGGGCAAACAGGATGCATCGATACCTCCAAGTTCAAATAATGTGCGGTTGTGCAGATGGTATCACTCAACCTTCTGCGTCGATTGGATAACGAACGAATTCTGCTTCTCTCCGCAGCTTGCAAAATCAATTGGACGCAGGGATCGGTCAGTGTAGAGCTGCTGGTGGGTGGTCGCGGTACAAAATCTTCCAAATCGAGAGAGAATCGATCACATAGTTCCGTGCCAGGAAAGGGTTTGTGTTCTTTTGGGGCTGCTGGGTCTTTTGGCCATACCAGCTGAAGGACACCAAGACCCAAATCGTGGGCTCGAGCGAGCTCTTGGTAAACCCAGTCTGAATCCAGTGCATTCGGCGAATCAAGGAAAATAAGCAGATCGACATTTGACATGCGACACCAAAGGGAACCTTGGAAATCAACTCCAGGTGGAACCGACGCAGTATCTAGAAATGCTTCGTAACCCTTCTTGGACAATTCATCGAATAATTGCATTGCGATTGCTCGGCAATCCGTTCTGCGATAGCTAATGAAGGCACGACGAACGCTTCGAGTGAGCCGGAACGCGGCCATCAACTCGGCACCCAAAGTTGCAGAAGACCAGGCAATTCCATTGATCGGATGCAGCACTGGTGGGACTTTACTCCGATAATTGTCGGTGCTATCGACAACGGGAAAGACGGGTATTTGAGCACGGATCAATCCATCCAAAACTTGGAGATCCTCGGTCCCGTTCCTTGCAGCAAGACCGCCCATCCAAACCCCAACACGAGTATCGCCATCATCCGTGGTATCAAAATTCGAGGACGTCTTTAGCGATAGATAGACCTCGGGATCGAGCATTCTCGCAAGGAATAGCTCCTCTAACTCTTTTTCGAGCTCGGGTCGCCATTGGGCAACGTTTGGACCCAGCAGTACGACTTCGTAGCGAATATCCGGACGAATTCCAATCGAAAACTGATCAATGGACATATGTTTCCCATCTCACATGGCAACAACGAAACATTGTGTGAATGAAAGATTCTAACGCGCTGGCGGTGAGTTCCACAACGTCGAGGATTCAGGACCAAGAAAATTTGTCAAAACAAAGATGGATCGGGCAAACGGTCTCGGTTCGTACAGAAGAGAGCTGTGATTACGATCACCAACTCCTGAGTCTGCTATAATCCGAAAATGCCCGTGGATTTTTGGTTGACGTTCATCGGTCACTTCTACTCAGCGCGATTGCTATGAAAATTACCGTTTGTCTTCTTTTGCTGCTTCCGTTCTCCCTACTTTCCATCAACTCCAAAAACCTATACGGCTATGAATTCGACGCTCCTAAGCCGAACATCGTCTATTTCCTCGTCGATGACTTAGGCTACGCCGATTGCGGCTTCAATGGTGGAACAGATATCAAAACTCCGAACATTGATAAACTGGCGAATGCAGGCGCGATTCTCAAGTCGTTCTATGTGCAGCCGGTCTGTTCACCGACGCGAGCCGCCTTGATGACGGGCCGCTATGCGACTCATACCGGTGTTTACAACGTCGTTCGCCCGGGAGCTCCCTGGGGCTTACCGTTAGCGGAACGCATCCTGCCACAAGCGCTGAAGGAAGCTGGCTATTCAACGGCTATTTGCGGCAAGTGGCACCTGGGTGAGTTTGAAAGAGTTTACAAACCGACCAAGAGGGGCTTCGATCATCAGTATGGGCACATGTTCGGCGCACTCGACTACTTCACCCATGTCCGCGACGGAAAACCAGATTGGTACAGGGACGACATTCCTATAGTAGAGGAAGGGTACACAACGAATTTGGTTGCAAAAGAAGCTTGCCGCTTAATCCAAGAAAAACCAGCCGATAAACCGATGTTCCTGTACGTGCCATTCAACGGTATTCACGGACCGCATCAGGTGCCGGAAAGCTACACGAAACCCTACAAGGATTTACCTAAGCTTCGACAGACTATCGCTGGAATGCTATCCGCAGTGGATGAAGCCATCGGGCAGATTACTGCCGCCCTGGTGGAAACGGGGATACGCGAGAACACTCTCATCCTCTTCTCCAGCGACAATGGTGGACCAGCCCCGGGCAAGGCGACCATGAACACGCCCCTTCGGGCTGGAAAAGGAACGATTTATGAAGGTGGCGTTCGAGTTTGCGCTTTTGCCAACTGGCCTGGTCGGATCCAAGCCGGGATTACTGTTAACGAACCCATGCACGCCGTGGACTGGTATCCTACGCTCGTTAAGTTGGCTGGCGCCAAAGCCAATCAGGAGTTGCAACCCGACGGCGTCGACATTTGGCCAGTACTCACTCAGAGTGCGAAATCGAATCGTGATGCAATCCTGCTGGTCGGCAATCGGCCAGGTGAGTCGGCTATCCGTATGGGAGATTGGAAACTGCTGCTCAGCCCCTCGGAAAAGGGCGCGGAAGAGCAGTCTGCCGAGGAGAAGTCTGCCAACGAAAAAGCCTCCGGCAAAATGGAACTCTACAACCTCGCACAAGACATAGCCGAATCCAACAATCTTGCTCAATCGCAACCTGAACGGGTGAAAGAAATGCGGGCTCGACTCGATGCCATGCTTCAAAATGCCGTCCTACCCGGCGATGCGATTCGCGACCAAAAATCGACAACCAAGAAAAAGTAAAAGAAAGGCAAGCGGCAACGTGAAAGCTACCAATCCTAACCCGAAACGTAAGTGAGGGACTTGTGGAATCGTCCCTCGCTCACGCATCGCCTTGGGATAATGCCATCTGACGATCGCCTAATAACCTAAGACCAAGGAAAAAGGACTGTAAACTAATGCTGAGAAATAAGTACGCTGCAAGACTTCCCATCTCGTTGTTTTTCGTTTGCCTTTGCGGAATCGCCTCCGCTGCCGAAAAGCCAAACGTAATCTATATCATCTCGGACGACCTCGGTTACTCAGATTTGTGTTGCTATGGAGCGACTAAAGTAAAGACACCGAATCTGGACAAGCTTGCTTCGCAAGGATGTCGTTTCACGGACGCACATTCAACAGCCGCGGTTTGCACACCAACTCGGTATGCCCTTATGACGGGACGTTATGCGTGGAGAGAGCCGAATACCGGAATAGCTCGTGGCGACCAGTCTGCACTTATCCCACCCGGCACGACGACCATTGCGACGGTGCTAAAGTCTGCTGGATATACGACAGGTGTAGTCGGTAAATGGCACCTCGGATTGGGAGCACCGCCAAAAACCAATTACAACGTCGAAATCAAACCAGGCCCACTTGAAATCGGCTTTGACTATGCGTTTCTTATTCCAGCTACCGGTGATCGGGTCCCATGTGTGTTTGTCGAGAATCGGCAGGTTGTGGGTTATGATCCGACAGATCCAATCGAAGTCAGTTTTGGCCAAAAAATTGGTAACGAGCCAACGGGTATCGACCCCGATATCAAACTGAAAATCCAGGGGGGCCCTGGCCACAAAGACACCGTTATCAATGGCATTCCGCGTATCGGTTTCATGACCGGTGGCAAAGCGGCTCGTTGGGTCGACGAAGACATTGCCGACGTCCTTACCACCAAAGCGGTCAATTTCGTTGAGGCGAACAAATCGGCACCGTTTTTCCTGTTCTATTCCACGCATGACATCCATGAACCGATGGTCCCTCATCCCCGTTTCCGAGGCACCAGCGAATGTGGCTGGCGCGGCGACGTAATCCATCAGCTTGACTGGTCTATAGGCCAACTCTTGGACGCGCTCGATCGAAACGGCCTCACCGACAACACACTCGTCATTTTCACAAGTGATAACGGTGGGGCGATCAAAAACACGTACGACGACGGTACCAATGCACTACACGGCAAGCAACCGCCAAACGGCTCGTTACGGGCAAGCAAAGGAGCTCTCTATGAAGGTGGCCATCGAGTCCCGTTTATTACACGATGGCCTGGTCATATTCCCAAAGGGAGCGTATCGGGTGAGTTGATTGGTCATGTGGATGCGATGGCTAGCCTCGCTGAGCTTACGGACCAAAAACTCGATGCGAGTGCTGGTCCTGACAGCTTCAACGTCCTTTCCGCTTGGTTGGGAAAAAAGTCGGAGGTTTCTGCTCGCGACCATCTCGTGTTGCAAGGAAACTCGCCTAATCCATTGGCTTTGCGACTGGGTGATTGGATGCTGATCGAGAAAGGGGTAGCAAAGGCGAATGTTCCCTCGATCGAGCTTTACAACCTTGCGACCGATCTGAGCCAGTCCGATAACGTTGCCGAGAACGAGCCGGAGCGAGCCAAGGGCATGGTTGCACGTCTCAAGACGATTCGCGAAAACGGACACAGCCGTTAGATGGCGTACTCCAGTGGACGCTAGCAGCGTCCACCACGAGTTGTGGCTGACGCTGCCCGTGGCTGACGCTGCTAGCGTCAGTACTCACGTCATTACTGACGCTAGCAGCGTCAGCCACGTCGCTCAGACTCTAAACCGTACGACTCTTGGCGTCGGGGGCTGATTCCACGACTGGAACCATTTTCGAGGCAGGATCCGCAGGCTTTTGAATTGCGGCGTCGAGTTCGATTTCGCGGCCCATGCTTTCGTGTTCGATCGAATGTTGCAGGTATTGAACCGCTTCATCGATCGTGTCGGCTTGCATCAGCAGGAATTCACCTTTTCGAATCAGTTTCAACGCGCGATCCACCGCATTTTGCCAGCCCTGCATTTCGTGAATTTCCTTCACGCGTTTGCCGCCATCCATCCCTTGTTTGAAGAGGGACATGATTTCGCCAGGCTGACGCCCTCGAAGATATTGATCTTCGTAGAGAATAATGCGATCAAAATGGTCCGCCAAGATTTGTCCCTGGCGAATCATGTCGACGTCCCGGCGATCTCCTGCCGCTGAATAGATTACGGTTCGATTGGGATGTGGGAATTGGTCTAGCGTCTCGGCAATTGCCAAGAGAGAAGATTGGTTGTGACCATAGTCCACCACCACCGTCGCGCCATGAATCTCCATCAGATTGAAACGCCCGGGCACTTTGTCCATGTGAGACGAAAACGACTCAAGACCAAGTCGTATCTGTTCGCATGGCATCCCAAGCGCCCAACATGCTCCCGCCGCGGCCAGTACATTTTCGACTTGGAAGCCGATGCGACCATTGTGCGTTAGTGGAATTCTATCCAAAGACAACAGAACGAAATCCGTGTCCCCTTCCGCCAGGACCACGGCATTGTCGCGGACGAAAGCACCACGGCCACCCTTGGCACGATGGGCGACCAACACGGGGTCGTTGCCATCGAGTGCAAAGAACACCACAGACCCTTTGCATTTTTCGGCCATTTCCGCCGTGAGAGGGTCGTTGGCCTTCAAAACGCCATAGCCATTCTTATGGACGGCTTCGATGACACAGCGCTTGACTTTGGCTAATTGTTCGATGGTTTCGATATCGGCCAGTCCAAGATGATCGCCTTCGCCGATGTTTGTGACCACTCCAACATCGCACATATCGAAGCCGAGTCCCTCACGAAGGATTCCACCGCGGGCGGTCTCTAAAACGGCCGCATCGACCGACGGATTCATCAAAACCGAACGCGCGCTCTGAGGTCCACTGCAATCGCCCGAATCGATACGACGACCGGCAATGTAGATTCCGTCCGTGCATGTCATGCCAACTTTTTTGCCGGTGCAGGCAACAATGTGTGCGATGAGTCGCGTCGTAGTCGTTTTCCCATTGACGCCAGTAACACTGACAATGGGAATTCTCCCATTGTTATTTGACGGATACATCATGTCGATGATCGCCTGCCCGACGGGACGTGGGGTACCAGACGACGGCTCGATATGCATCCGCAAGCCGGGGCCGGCGTTGACTTCCACGATCACTCCGCGTTGTCCTTGAAGTGGTTGTGTGATGTCTTGAGCGACAACATCAACGCCGGCAATATCCAACCCAATGACTCTTGCCGCTTCCACGCATTGGCGAGCAACATCAGGGTGTACTAGATCAGTCACATCCGCAGCGGTTCCGCCAGTACTAAGATTGGCATTGCGACGAATCAGGACTTTTTTGTTCAGAGGTGCAATCGTGTCCGGCGTTAGCCCTTGTTCGAGCAAGACACCGAGAGCGACCGCATCGATTTTGATTTTACTGAGCGAAGTGCTGTGCCCATCGCTACGTCGTGGATCCAAGTTGACGACATCGATCAGTTGCTGGACGGTTGACTGACCGTCGCCGATAACATGGGCTGGCTCGCGTCGTGCAGCCGCCACCATCTTGCCCCCTATAACGAGAACTCGGTAGTCATCGCCTGGTGCATGGCGTTCGCAAATAATCGAACTTCCTTCTTCGCGAGCTGCGGCATAGGCGGCCTCTACTTGTCCTCGATCTTGAAGATTGGTCGCCACGCCACGACCGTGGTTGCCGTACTGAGGCTTTACAACGACGGGCAGGCCAATGTCCTCGGCCGCTTCCCATGCATCTTCAGCGCTCTCGACAGGTCGACCTTCTGGAGTAGGAACACCAATCGTCTTAAGCAACATACGAGTCAAATCTTTGTCCTGAGCAATAGACTCAGCTATGGCGCTGGTGCTATCTGCTTCGGCTGTACAGATCCGACGTTGTAGATGACCGTGTCCGAGTTGGACAAGACTCCCTTCATTAAGTCGGCGCCATGGAATCCCACGTGCTCTGGCTGCTTCTACGATCGCCTTGGTACTTGGGCCAAGGCAAACGTCGTAACCGAATTCTTTAAGCTTCTCAACTTCCGCATTCACATCAAAGGGGGTGTCGTTGACCGCTGCCAAAATGAGCTCGAACGCTTTTTCGATGCATGCCAGTCCAAGCTTTTCTTCTTTATAGGAGATTGCAACTTTGTATATTCCATCCGTGTTGGTCTCACGTGCGCGACCGTAACCGACCGGAGTTCCAGCCAGCGATTGCAATTCGAGCGAAACATGTTCCAAGATGTGGGCCATATACGTTCCACGACGCAATCGAACAAAAAACCCACCGCGCTCGCCCACACTGCAGCGGTGTTCGACCATCGATGGCAGCCATGCCATTAGTCGTTCATTGAACCCCGGAATCATTTCCGAAGAAGTATCTTTGAGTTCTTCTAGGTCTACCCAAGCTTCGAGCACTGGGAAGTTTGCCCAGACGTTCGGACCTCGGAGTTTATTTACCTTGAGAATCTGCATGACTTCCTCTGTTTACCTTGGTTGTTATTTGGAGAGAACCTTAGCTAGCACTCTATTGTGTTCGGAACAAACGGCTGGCGATATATCCAGCAACCTCATTTTCCCTGCACACGATTAGCCTGACTGATCCACGATGGATACACGCCCAAGCGTTAGCCTTTAGTTATCAATGACGTTGCAAACCGCGGGCCAAGGGCATTCTGTTTGGTATTGAGCTGCAATTCCACTGGAAAAATCGTGAAAGGCGTAGCGGACCGATTTTTCGACTCTGGGAATCTGACATCCTTTCGACTGCAGTACCAAGTCACAATGATGGCAATCTGGTTTGTTTGGTGGGTAATGGACCTGTTTCGCGGTTCGAACCGTCGATTTTCGGATCGTGCAAACGCTTTTGTCGTCACAGCCCGAAATCTTCGTCCAACGATAATTGGGTTTGTAGAAAAAGCAGCATATTTTGGATGTGTTTTTTTTGGATGAATTGGATGCGGTAGGAATATTGGATGAAAAAGCTCGGTTGGACTTGTCCAATACCCCCAGTCAACATTAAACTCACACTCCCAATTTCATCGACACGCGGCTGATACAATTTGCCAAAGTGGCGGAATCGGCAGACGCGCTGGACTCAAAATCCAGTGTCCTTAACAGACGTGTGGGTTCGATTCCCACCTTTGGTACTGCCCAAGTGTTGATGGATGGGAGCTTTACTTCCTGGTTATTGTACTTCACTCAGTTTGCAAGACGACTTCCGACCGTATGCCAACCATCAATCAATTGGTTCGAAAAAACCGCGTTGTTCAACGCAAAGCGACCAAAAGCCCTGTCCTCGAACAGTGCCCGCAAAAGCAAGGTGTTTGTTTGCTGGTTAGAACCATGACGCCGAAGAAACCGAATTCGGCCCTACGAAAAATCACGCGAGTTCGCTTGAGCAACGGCAAGGAAGTCACCGTTTACATTCCAGGCGAAGGTCACAATTTGCAAGAGCACTCGATTGTGCTCGTGCGTGGTGGTCGTGTTCGCGATTTGCCAGGTGTTCGTTATCAAGTTGTTCGCGGAAGCCGGGATACACTCGGAGTTGTCGGCCGCAAGCAATCTCGCAGTCGTTACGGCGCGAAGAAGGCTTAGTTTCTACCTCGTATCTCCAGCTTTTTTGTAGATTAGTTTCGAATATAAATATATATGGGTAAAATCACCGCTTCTCGCACCAGTCTGCGACCTGATCCTCGGTTCAACTCCTTGTTGGCTTCCAAGTTCATCAATTGCTTGATGCACGATGGCAAGAAAACAACAGCACAGGGCGTTTTCTACAGAGCGCTCGATGAGATCGCCGAGAAAATCAAGGATAGGCCATCGATCGAAGTTTTCGAACAAGCTATCGAAAACGTTAAGCCATACATCGAAGTTCGCTCGAAGCGAGTCGGTGGTGCCTCCTATCAAGTTCCAATGCAAGTCAACAAGAACCGCCAACAGAGTTTGGCATTTCGATGGGTTCTGACAGCCGTTCGCGACAAGAAGGGCCGCGCGACGCATCAGAAACTGGCTGACGAGTTGATGGCAGCCTACCGCAAAGAAGGTACGGCCATTACCAAACGAGAAAACACTCACCGCATGGCGGACGCCAACAAGGCCTTTGCCCACTTTGCCTGGTAACAAGCTATTTACGGTGTGAATCCAAACATTTAAAGTCCGCTCGGAAACGAGCGGACTTTTTTCATTGATGCCAATCGCGATGCGAAAGGGGAAAATTCCGGTGTGGCACGCTCAGAGCCTCGGTTCAACAACAGCCACCCTTCCTCCGGGACGCTGTGAAGCATTTTCGTTCGATCGGAGCTTGCCTCCCGTCCGATCGGAGCTTTTCTAGGATAGTCAAGTTCATTATTTTTCCTTTTTTTATACCTTCCTCGCGTACCGCCAGACATCGTTTTTCAAACCGTTTTTGAAAACCGTCTGCGGCCAATGGGTTGTCGTCTTTTTGGTGA
>JANMHA010000004.1:0-4968 GCA_031374925.1 Pirellula sp.
GAACTGTGGGAACAATTGATTAAACAAGGATACCGAAACGCAACGCAGTTAAAAGCGGATGCTGACTTTGCTAGCTTGCACTCGGATCCTCGGTTCACGAAGCTTTTGGAACAAATCGAACCCGCCCCACGCTTCGCCGCCGTATGGCAAGCAGACATTCATTTCGAATCCAGACTGATTACCGTCGACTCCGCCAAAGAATCACGACGGAGCGTACAGCAACTTGTCGCTCAAGGATACCGCCCCCAAGCAATTGCCGTCGACTCCAACTTCCAACTTCCAACTTCACCCTTCCAACTTCTGTTTCATTTGCCTGTCATCCCTGAGGAAGAAAAAGAGAGCTTAGCCATCGTGCAGTCAGCGGCCGCCACGGCACTGCTCAGGCTCGGTACCACCGAGCGAGTATGGCCCCTATTGCAAGATCAGCCGGACCCTCGTATTCGCAGCTATCTACTGCATCGTTTAGCATCGTACGGAGTGGATCCCCAATCGTTGTTGAAACAATTGGCAACTGAGACAGAAGTATCGCGTCAGCGTTCACTGATTCTTGGCCTGGGTGAATTTGCGAGAGCGAAGCTATTATCGTCAGAACAGCATGCAAGCTTACTGAGCGACCTAATACGACGCTATTCGAACGATCCGGACTCAGGAATTCACGGCGCGGCCGAATGGTCACTGCGTCAACTGGATGCAGAGGACGAGATAGTAAAATTGAAGGCGGCATATTCCACTGGCGAACTAGTCGGTGATCGCAATTGGTACCTAACCAAAACGGGGGCGAACAACAATACCAGCCTTACATTAACAATCATCCATCCACCAAATGAATTCATAATGAGCTCGCCGGTCCATGAGGTTGATCGTTTTCAGGGACCGACGAGTAAGATCGAGATCCGACATCGCCGCAGGATTGGCCGAACTTTTGCAATCGGCGAGCATGAAGTCACGGTGGCCCAGTTCAAAGCATTACGGCCACGGCATAGTTTCGATACGACCAAGGCTCGCACTAGCGACTCCCCTGCCAACATGATCAGCTGGTATGACGCTGCGGAATATTGCAATTGGCTTAGCGAACGAGAAGGAATTCCGCGAGACCAATGGTGTTACGATCCGACGCAGAAGTTTGCCGAAGGGATGGTTCTGTTCCCTGATTACTTGCAGCGAGCAGGCTATCGGTTGCCGAGTGAAGCGGAGTGGGAATATGCATGCCGGGCGGGTACTACAACGGCACGCTTCTATGGCAAGACAGAGGCACTCTTAAGTGAATATGCTTGGTACCTTACGAATTCCAAAAGCGAGCGGCTTTTGCCTGTAGGTAGCCTTCGACCGAACGATTTTGGTATATTCGACGTGCAAGGCAATGTTTCAGAATGGTGCCAGGATCGGGCGTTGGTTTACGGAACAGTTTCAGAAAGCGTAGAAGATAAAGAACAAGCGGATAAGACAAGCAACACGAATAACCGTATTTTGCGTGGCGGGTCGTTCTTCAACGCCGCTGCCGATGTGCGTTCTTCGAACCGATACGTCGACCAACCTGGCAACCAGTTCAGCCGCTATGGTTTCCGTGTGGCGAGGACTTACCGCTGAGCCACTTTTGTGCTTTACCGTTTGTTCCTTTGTTCTTTATTTCCTTTATTGCGATTTTGCTGCGCAGACCGCCGAAGGTACGCGATTTTTTAGACGTTTTTTCATGAACAGACGGCCCTTACATGCCAACGCGCAAATCAGAAGCACAACTTGTGATGCCGCTCATTTTCAGTAATTGAGTTGCCTCCGGTGTCCGAATTCGAAAGCGTCTCGAACACCCAATATCGCCTACAAGTTTAATTCCCAGGGATTTCACGATTTCAAAAACAGAGAACCTTACGTAAATGGGTTGCTTTCGGGCAGCTGATTTAGAATCGTGCGGAAAACCCGCCACGCCAATGAACAGGGATAGCCGGGAGCGACCATTCCCGGCTTTCTTCGTTTCTCCACCAGTGTTTTCATTGGTCTAGCGAAAATGGCTGGATTTGGAGAGCGCTCTCTGTTTTTTCTCAGATCGCCTTTTTGGACCAGTTTTGAGCCCGACTATACCCCGATTCTGTCAAACTCTCAGACTCTCAATCCGTCCAAAAGTTTTAGTTAACAGCTTTGGCGACATCCGGGGTCCGGAAGCAACCCAAAAAGGTAAAGACGTTTTAGTTAACAGCAAATTGGTCGTATGCCTGGCGATTCGTTGGTAGGCGTAGGTTCGCATGCGATGCCTAGCGAAGAGCTCTAGACCCGTCGAAAACGGACGGATTGGATTATCGCACAAAGCTGTTAACTAGCCTCTCAAACGTTAGCGGAATGGGTAGATCGGCTTACGCCACTTTCACAGTGGGGTAATGTCGTTGAGACGCTGGATTCTGCGGGATCGCGACAAACTGGTTAACAGGTTTGCTCTAGCACAAACCTGTGGACATTGAAGCTGGTGAACCTCCCATGATTTCGATTGTCCATCCCTCGGCAGGTCGATTTAGCTCTCGCATCAGGACGCGTAGCAATGGCTGGAAAACTAACTCGTATAATGTACATCGAACAGAAGACTGGATTCGGCGACGAGGATTACGAAGATACTTGGAATGTCTTGAGACGCTGTGGTTCAATGCTCCGGCGTGTCAAACCGGAGCGAGTTGGCGGCTAGGGGAATTCACCTTGCGTCCTTCCGCCAATCACCGCATTGTTAACGGAACGGCTAGTATCGCAGTGTAGTTTTAGCGGGCAATATCGACAAATGGTGTATTCTTCGGATTTGACTCATTGGAATCCTCAACGATGCGAGAATTCGTCACGTCAAGGATGGCGAAAGGGCAGTTCGGTTCCGTACCCCATTGGATGCGAAACAATCCATCGCCAATAGCTTCCACCCCTACCGGTTTGAGCCGATCGTTGGGAAGTGTTCCGATGAAGCGATATGTGTACCGTTTATCTGGCAAGCGGACATAATAGTGGTACTCGTTTTTTCGGTCCGGTCCTCCAAGGTCAACAGTCAATTTTGTCCCAGGGATCGGAGTCGATGAATCAATAGGCAACGCGGCATCACCGATGCAACCTGCAAAGAGCGTCAATGCAATCAGAGTTGTTGTTTTCATTTGCGTTGGCGAGCGATTAATTCTCCGGCGCGGCGCCGGTTTGGATGTTCTAGTGTACCCCATCTGGCCAGTCGAATGGGCAAGCGAGCCGCTTGGAGGTGGATGCGTGGCCAACGCCGACGCACCGGCGTGTCAAACCGGAGCGAGTTGCGCATTTGGGGCCGTGCGATTTTGTTTTCCCTGACTCCTTACACGATGTTCGATTCAGATCCTTTGGGAAGTGACTTCGTGGAACCGTCACTTTTCGTCCGATGCATGATTGGCAGAACAGAGCGCATCGGCGTAAACTAGCTGGGGTTCTTTGACTAGCGGCGGTGAACCCTGTTGCGAAAACCAAGCGAATGCAATTAGTTTTACGCTAGAGAAGTGATGAGCGACGACGCGGCACAAAATGAAGGGGCTCACAGTTGTACGAACGGTTTACAGATAGCGTGAGGAAGATTTTGCAACTAGCGAATCAGGAGGCACAACGGTTAAACCACGATTACATTGGCACGGAGCATATCCTGCTTGGACTTGAGCGGGAAGATAACTGTATTGCGGCTCAAGTGCTATTGAAGCTGGGCATTGACTTGCGAGTGGTTCGCCTGGAAGTCGAAAATATCCTCGCTTCTGGTTCCAAAGCGACGTCGGGGAGGCTGACGCAAACGCCACGCATGAAGAAGGTCATCGAATTTTCGATGTCAGAGGCTCGCAACCTGAAGCACGATTACGTTGGCTCGGAACACCTACTTCTTGGTTTGCTAAGCGATCGCGACTGCGTTGCGTCGGCGGTGTTGACAAGACTCGGCGTCAACATCGATGAGGTGCGTTCAGAGACGCTAACGCTCTTGGGAGATGCGACAAAAAAAAGGGGACCGTGCTTGCCCCGTTCAGCCTCCCATTAAACAACGGCCCTTTTCTAGTCAGCTTGGAGCACGTAGGCGGATCGCACTTACCGTTTTGGTTTGTTTCCTTGCCGCGTCGGCAGGGTGGGCTATGCTGTCAGCGAGATTCCCAGATTCGGCTGGATTCATGGCTAGCTCAACTGAGGAAGTGACGTCGACTGCAGCGGAGCAGGTTGAGAAGGAGGCTAAGTGTAAGCAGTTTTAAAAAAATTCAATGATTTGTGAGACATTCGTAGGACAGGATACGCATTGTACTATCGAGGTCGATTGCTTGTCGCAATTGTCAAAATCATAGACGGTTTGAAATCACTAGTCCAAGTTGATTGTGGAGAAGAACGACGATGAAGAATGATCGCGTTGAAGAGAATCGTATTCGCTCAAGGGAAACCAAAACCGATAAGGCTGCATCGGCTTTTTCGCCGGACGATGCTAATCCAATTTCCGATAGCCACCTGGACGGAGTATCGGGTGCACTGTGGACGTGGGCGCTGGCCGATTAGACTACGCCTGCAGGATCTGATAGATTTAAACGGCTAGCGTCGGGGAAGAGTGTTGACTTGGAATATTTAGCCTTTTGATCTGCTTCGACGCTGTTGGGATTAATTGGTATTCGTTCGTCCACTTAAACATCGAGGCCGAACAACCCTTGTAAACTATTTGTTAGGCCACCAAGAGATTTCGTTCGTCGGGGACGAGATGCAATAGACAAAAAAACAAATCAGAGGAACAACCCAATGAATACAAAAAACAACGTAACATCGAAAATTCTTACGCTTCTGCTGGCGGCAGTCACGCTCACGGTGGCGGTTTACCCTGCGCAGGCTGGCGACCAGGTGCCGTTCCGAGGGAGAGCGGAAGGAGAAATTGTGAGTGTCTCGCCCGATCCCGCAGGGTTCGTGTTTACGGTGCTTGCGAATGGAAACGCGACGCACCTAGGACAATTTTCCCGGAGGGAAGTGGTGCTG
>JANMHA010000007.1:0-7296 GCA_031374925.1 Pirellula sp.
CGTTGTTCAGTGAGCTCGAAACGCTAATGGTGCAAACTCCTGTCGATTACACTATCTTCTTCCGCGAGCTTTCGATGGTACCCGACGACATTGAACCACTCAAAAAGAGCTTCTACAAGGACTGCGAAGGAATGGGCAAACGCTGGTCGGAGTGGCTCATAAAATGGAGATCGCTCATCGGCAGCGCTAGCGCGACCGACGCTAATGTTTCTCCGCCCCGCTCCAGCGAGGACCTGTCTAGTCACATGAAACTCACCAACCCAAAATACAGTTTGCGAGAGTGGTTCGTTGTACCTGCGTACCAGCAAGCGTCCGCGGGGAACTATGCTCTAATTCGAGAGCTACAGGAAGTCATGACGCAGCCGTACGACGAGCAGGCGAAGGACGTGGAGGAGAAATACTATAGGCTGAAGCCGTCTGAGTTATTTGATGTCGGTGGATTGTCGTATGTTAGCTGCTCGTCATGATTTACGCGGCACTCTTAGGAACAAGTTTCGTGACTCCCAGCCTGTTAAGCGGGACGGCTGTCTTAATCGCGCTCACCGGACATGGTGGCAACACACGGACAGAGACGGAGTTGAGCCATGAGTCAGCTGCACGATCAACTCTTAGCTATTCACTCCTGCAAGTCCGTTGGGTAACGTAAATTCAATCGGCAAGAAGTTTGCTTCAAAGGCGTGACCACCTGCGTCAATTATCGAAATCTAGGCTCACTTTTCCATCGATCAGCTTCAGCCGTGCACTGAATGGCTTACCTGATTTGATTTGGCATGGAGGCGACCGACGCATGGTTATGCGAGAACTTCTAAGAGATTGAGTTTCTAGCTCCGGAGCGAATTAGCAGTTCCGCGAAACTCGCCTTTGATGGTCCAATACCCGACGAATAATCCGAGACTGCGGTTGGTCGATTCGACTGACGCGAGTAAGTCGGAATTGGAAGATACAGACCGAATTGGCCAAACGATGGAACTAGAGCCACTCAACCAAGCAATCTTCCAGGAAACGTCGACGAATCCCTTGTACGTTGCCTAATACCTTACCATCGCATCGTTCCAATGGAATTCTTCATGGTAGCCGATTCGACCGACTGAGTTACACTAGAATAGTCGTTCTGGGCTGAAGCTGTATTTGGTGGCAGCCATTACACGCAAAATGAAATAATCCCCATATGCCCGTCGATCCGTTTGAAACTCAATCACCCGACCAGCCAGTTCCACAAGGTGTTGGCCATGAAACGAACGCTCTGCCCCAGCATATTGGCAAGTTTCGAATAGAGAAGATTCTAGGCCAAGGCGGATTCGGGGTAGTCTACCTCGGTCTTGATGAGCAGCTGCAACGCAGAGTCGCTATCAAGGTCCCCAAGCCCCAGTTCGTCCAACGTGCTGAAGATCGCGAACTTTATCTTAAGGAAGCCAGAACGGTCGCGGGTTTGGAACATCCCAATATCGTCCCCGTTCACGAAGTCGGGAGCACACCTGAGTTCCCCATCTACATCGTCTCGAAGTTTATTGTCGGAAACGACCTCGCCGCACACTTAAAGAGTAAATCTCCCACAAACCACGAAGCGGTCCAGTGGATGATCGATATCGCGGATGCGTTGCGAGAAGCTCATCGCAAGGGATTCGTGCACCGGGATATCAAACCTCAGAACATTCTCGTCGATCAAGACGAACGGGTCTATCTCGTTGACTTTGGATTAGCACTCGCCGATCAAGACGTTGGCAAGCGGCTACCTGCTGGCGGCACACCGGCTTACATGAGCCCGGAACAAGCTCGCGGCGAGGGACATCGCGTCGATGGTCGCAGCGACCTGTTTAGCCTTGGCGTACTCTTTTATGAAGTGCTCTGTGGTCGACGACCGTTCCAAGGCAGTTCACAGCTTGAACTATTAGAGCAGATCACAGAACTCGATCCAAAACCGCTGCGTCAGTGGGTGGAATCGGTTCCTCAGGAACTAGAGCGTATCTGTTTCAAAATGCTGGCCAAGCGGAAATCCGAGCGCTATTCGAACGCTAAGGATCTTTTGGACGATTTGAAAGTGTTTCTGATAAAATCGCCGCTCGATTCACTGTCCATCAAGTCCGTCCATCTCGCAAACGCGATCCCGACCAGTGCAAATATCACCAAAAGCGGCAATTCGGATGCAACGCCAATTGCCCCAACACCAACATCTGGTTCGCGGACCCTAAAGATCGTGCCCAAAGGCCTGCGATCGTTCGATTATCGGGACGCCGATTTCTTCTTGGAATTGTTGCCTGGTGCTCGCGATCGAGATGGGTTACCGGAATCCGTAGGCTTTTGGAAGTCGCGTATCGAAGAGCGGGATGCGGATCAGACGTTTGCAGTTGGATTGGTCTATGGTCCGTCAGGATGCGGCAAGTCTTCGATGATGAAAGCAGGACTACTGCCGAGGCTCGCACCGGATATTGTGCCGATCTATCTAGAAGCGACAGTTGACGAAACCGAGCGAACACTTCTAACCTTGATTCGCAAGAAGCTCGATAGCAAGGAAACGGAATCGACCAAGAGCCTAGCGGATTTACTCCATGAAGTTCGGCGTGGCCGAATAATGCCGCGAGGGAAAAAACTTTTACTTGTCATCGACCAATTTGAACAATGGTTGTTCGCGCATGCGGATGCTGCTGGAGAACCTCTACTGGAATCACTCTTGCAATGCGACGGTTCGCGAGTTCAATCGATCGTGATGGTCCGTGACGATTTCTGGATGGCAGCGACGCGGTTCTTTCGCGATTTGGATATTCGACTGGTCGAAGGCAGTAATTCTGCGGCGATCGATCTATTCAATATCGGTCATGCGGAGCGGGTATTAAAAGCCTTTGGGCGTGCCTTCGGTACGCTCGAATCGGACGGCAAAGAGGACAAACAGGATCGCAAACAATTCATAACCGAGGCTGTGAGTGGATTGGCAGAGCAGGGCAAAGTGATCTCCGTTCGGCTTGCGTTGTTTGCAGAGATGATGAAAGGCAGGCCGTGGACGCCGGAATCGTTGCGCGAGGTTGGTGGTACAACTGGCGTCGGAGCCACTTTTCTCGAGGAGACGTTTTCCGCGTCCGGGGCACCACCGCATCATCGTTATCACCAAGAGGCAGCCAGATCTGTCTTGCGAGCTATGTTGCCACAGGCTGGAACCGATATTAAAGGGCATAAACGATCCAGCGACGAGCTTCGTCTGGCGTGTCACTACGTCAGTCGCCCGCGTGACTTCGATGACTTGATTCGTATCTTAGATGGTGAATTGCGATTGATCACTCTAATGGACAATACTGAGCCGATTGAGCTAGCGGCAAATACTACCGAATCAACTTCGACAAAAGAGCGGCTTGCGCCTGCGGCTCAATACCAATTGACCCACGACTATCTGGTCCCATCGCTTCGCGATTGGCTGACTCGCAAACAGCGGGAAACCCGAAATGGTCGAGCCGAACTGAAACTGGCCGAATACTCCGCAGCTTGGAATACAAAACGTGAAGCGAAACAATTGCCATCTCTAAATGAGTGGCTCGGGCTTTTTTGGCTCACCGATCGCAAAAAATGGATCGACTCACAGCGAAGCATGATGCAAAAAGCGAGGAACGTTCATCTAGCGAATTGGGGTTCAGCAATTGTTTTGCTCCTGGTGGTATCTATCGGAGTGGAGCGTTGGGTTGCTGCGAAAAGTTGGGAAGGTCTCAAAGCTCAGACGGTTATCGCGGTGGACGCCGCACAGAACAACTTGGGGGCAAGCGTGAAATACACGCTTCGCGACTTAGAGAAGCTACCGCCAGAATTGGTTTCTCCCGAACTCGAAGCACGATTTACTGCCGAGACCGATTCACGGAGAAAACTCGGTCAGGCCTTCGCACTTGCCAGATTCAAGCAGGTGAAAGTGGATTATCTTTTGGGTCAAATCGATACGGTCAACCCGGAGGATTCTTCTAACTTTATCATGGCCCTCGATTTGGATCGTGATCAAGCCCTAAATGCACTACGTACGGCAGCGAGCGATTCTGACAAACCACAATGGCGGAGGAAAGCCATGCTGGCAACCGTGGCGTTGTATTTGGGGAGCAGCGAAATCGCAGAAGATATGTGCACCATCGAGAATCGACCCGACCCAGAGCAAAGAACTTTGTTTGTCGACGAATTTCCTAAGTGGAGTGGCGATTTCCGGCAGGTCGTTAAAGCAGCATCAGCCATCGAGAATTCTTCACTTCAGTCTGGACTATGTGTGGTGGTGGGTCAATTTCCCGTATCGCGACTTTCTCCGGACGAAAAGCAGGCTTTTGAAACAATAGCCAAGCGGTGGTATCGGGACAAGTCCGACAAATCGACACATAGCGCGTCGGGTTGGCTATTGCAAAAATGGGGGACCTCACTGTCTGAACTTCCGGATGCTAAAAAGATACTCCCAGAACGTCAATGGTTTGTGAATTCTGCGGGCATGACAATGCTTCGGATGATGCCCGAATCGTTTCACCAGTTAGCCGAGTCCAACGACGAGGCAAAGGATCGCGACGTTGAAATCAAGGAGGAGTTCTGGCTAGCTGACCGCGAAGTGACAGTTGGTCAATTCCAGGAGTTTGTGAATGACAAGCGGTATGCCGCCATCGATAAGCCAGTTGATTGGAAAGGAGTCCTTCGTTCTGTAAGTCCCACCCCTAACCACCCTGTGCAGCAAGTAAGTTGGTACGATGCGGTCCTGTATTGCAACTGGTTGAGTCGGCGTGAAAGCCGCGCCCCTTGTTACGAAAGAACAAGGAAGAAAGACTCACAGGGTAAACCGACAAAAGTTGAAACGTGGCGAGGAGTTCCCGATGCATCTGGTTATCGACTGCCATTGGAGGTGGAATGGGAGTATGCGTGTCGAGCAGGGACGACTACCGACTTTTCAAGTGGAAGTGATGAGAATCAGTTGGTGGCTTACGCGAGGTATTTAAGCCGTTCGACAGTGGCTTGTGGGGACAAAATATCAAATGGCTGGGGTCTGTTTGATATGCTCGGAAACGTATCTGAGTGGTGCGAAGATTCAACGAGTACTGAAAGCGCTTCCCGGGTGCTTCGGGGCGGCTGTTGGTTCAGTTTCGATGCTGACGGTTGCCGGTCCTCCAATCGTGATTGGCGTAATCCGACGCTCCGCCATCCCAACATTGGATTCCGCGTTGCCTTAAGTCCATCTGTCAAGTAGTGGGAAGCGGATAACGAGAACAAGTAGCGAAGCCATTGGCCGCTAAAGCTGAGGAGGTGCTTGTATGATCAAAGTAAAACGCAAAGTCGCTTTCCAAGGCGAAGCTCACAAGTGTCGCGATGCCGCCAGAGCTGCGAGGATCACGCTTGCTCAATCCGGTCGGATTCCAAGGATCGCTAAGCTAGTGGCACTGGCCAATCGGATGCAGTCGATGATTGATTCGGGAGAAGTAGAAAGCTTCCAGCAGCTTGCAGAATTAGGCCGAATCAGTCAGCCGAGGATGACGCAGATTATGAGCTTGCAGCTGCTAGCTCCAGATATTCAAGAGGAGCTGCTGTACTTGCCGGAAGTAATCCAGGGGAAAGCGGCGATCCATGAGCGGTTGCTGAGGCAGCTGACGACGGAGTTGAATTGGAAGGTGCAGAGGAGGATGTGGGCGAGGATTAGGAAATGGCAATAACTGGGCCTACCCTTCCGTTAAGTCGCAAAAAAAGAATTGTTCAGTCGTAGAGCAAAATGGCGACTCAACGGTAAGTCCTCGCCACACGGAAACCAGAGACGTTGTACCTGTCGCCGGGTAGGTAGCTGCTGCGGTTCGCCGCACGCAGATTCTTCGCGTTGTAGACAAACGAGCCGCTACGCAAGACACGGTATGTTGAGTTGCTTATTTTTTCTGCTTGCTCTTTGTCTTCTACTGCCTCTGCGTATGATCCGTAAATCTCTGCTCGATCGTGGCACCATTCCAGTACGTTGCCTTGCATGTCAAATAAACCCAGACCGTTCGGTCTGAGACTTCCAACAGGCAAGAGCCGCTCATTTCTAGAATTCCTTGTGTACCAAGCGTAATCACCCAAGAGTGTCTCTGTCTGGCCAAAATAGCGAGCCGTTGACGTACCCACCCGACACGCATATTCCCACTCCGCTTCACTCGGCAAACGGTAGCCCGTTCTTTGCAAGTAGTCGGGCAACATAACCATCCCTTCGGCATACTTCTGGGTCGGATCGTAGCACCACTGCTCATGTGGAATACCTTCTTTTTCGCTCAGCCAATTGCAATATTCCACCGCGTCATACCAGTGAATTTCGTTGGCTGGTGAATCGCTGGTTTGAGCCACAGTAGTATCGAAATTATGCCGCGGTCGAAATGCTTTAAATTGGGCCACCGTGACTTCATCCTCTCCTATAGCAAAGATTCGTCCGATATGGCGACGATGCCGGATCTCATTCTGGCCTGTGGGGCCTTTAAAACGATTAACCTCGTGGACTGGTGAGCCCATTATGTATTCATCCGGGGGGTGAATGATAGTTAATGCGACGTTGTTATTGTTTTCCGCACCCGTCTTGGTCAAGTACCAATTGCGATCACCCACTGGTGCTCCGGTCGAAAAAGCGGCCTTCACTCTTGCGATTTCTTCCTCTGCCTGCAGTTGACGCAGCGTCCATTCGACCGCGCCGTGAATTCCTGAGTCAGGATCGTTCGAATAGCGTCGTATTAGGTCGCTTAGCAAGCTTGCATGCTCTTCAGTCGATAATAGCTTCGCTCTCGCAAATTCACCCAGGCCAAGGATGAGTGAACGCTGACGAGATACCTCTGTCTCAGTTGCCAGTTGTTTCAACAACGATTGTGGATCCACTCCGTAGGATGCTAAACGATGCAGTAGATAGCTGCGTAGGCGTGGGTCGGGCTGATCTTGCAACAGTGGCCATACTCGGTCGGCTGCACCAAGTCTGAGCAGTGCCGTGGCGGCGGCTGACTGCTCGATGGCTAAGCTCTCTTTTTCTTCATCTGGGATGATGGGCAAATGAAACAGAAGTTGGAAGGGTGAAGTTGAAAGTTGGAAGTTGGAGTCGACGGAAATTGCTTGGGGGCGGTATCCTTGAGCGACAAGTTGCTGGACGCTCTGCCGTGATTCTTTGGCGGAGTCGACGGTGATTAATTTGGATTCGAAATGGATGTCTGCATGCCATAGGGCGGCGAAGCGTGGGGCGGGTTCGATTTGTTCCAAAAGCTTCGTGAACCGAGGATCCGAGTGCAAGCTAGCAAAGTCAGCATCCGCTTTTAACTGCGTTGCGTTTCGGTATCCTTGTTTAATCAATTGTTCCCACAGTTC
>JANMHA010000009.1:0-20954 GCA_031374925.1 Pirellula sp.
TACCATGGGGATGACCTTCCACTTCCTGGTGCCTTCGGGAAAAACACCAGTTTCGAGGCATCCCCTTTTTTTACGACCCCAACTTCATGGACTATAGCCAACTTGCCTCCGACGGACGCCGTTTTGGCGTACTAAAAGTGCTGCTCCGACCTTAAAGTACCGCACTTCGCTCCCGCCTCGACCGCCTTAGGCGGTCGAGGCGGGAGCGATGTGCGGCGGTTACCTGGCCGTTACGTAGGGCGTAGTGCTTGGCGTCGCTGCCTTTGACCAACAGCCCGGCAAAATTGGCAGGGATTGGCATGCCGCTGTAGTTTAATCCGCGGCTCATACGAATGGCCGATGTCTTTCTTGACCGCTGCCGAGTTAGGGTAGGTTCCGTAGTCGGGATACTCCGCCCAGAATTTTAACCAAGTTGGCTTCATAGTTGTCCTCCTTTTAGATGGAAAACCCCTTAGGTGACAATTCCACACATCTTCGATGGACGACAGAATCTATGTCAGTCCTGGCTTTGGGTTGGGAGCCATTCGAATAAAATCTGGAGACGCCGACCCATGAACATGCTTCGCGATTGAGCTTCCCCGCCGCTAGTATCTTCAGTCTAACCGATCCTGCAGGCGACGTCGAATCGGTACACCAGAAGCACGGGAAGAAACGCCATGAACAGGGCACCGAGTCCATCAATAAGCCCGATTCGATTCCATCCGGCGATGACCGAGGAGCAGACGATCAGCTCAATGACGATAAAGAACCCGACAACAATCCTCCATACAATTCTTTGTTGAAATTGCCGATTCTGTTCGATTTGCCTAACATCCAAGTTCTGGGGGATCAGTTCGGACTGGATTGCAGCAGCGATCGATGAAGCTTGCTCACGGTTATAGAAAGGCCCGATCGAATCCGAGTCCTTCATGGTCGGCCCATCCTGAAGAAATCGGTAAAGCACAGAAATGACGGAGCCCCCTTTGCGACGATGAACCACTTCAATGGTATTGATTCGGTCCAAGTCGAAAACCTGATTCATCATCTTGAATGGAAATGGTCTGGCCACTTCGATTCGGGAACCGTTTAGATAGACTCTTGTGCTGAATCCGAGAAAGACCGGTGCCAGAACATGAACTCCCAAGAGGAACAGGACTACGGTCAAGAAGATGGCAAAGGCAGCGAAAAAGAGGAGAAATGGTTGGAACCCATTTTGAGCGAATGCAAAGAAGGGAAGCGACGCCAACCCCAGACTAAACACGAAGGCTATCGATGCTCCAATCAGCGCGACGACGCGCTGAAGCGGAGTCAATGGGCCACTGTCATAGATCAGTTGCATTCTTGTAAGTCTGTGTGAAATTGGAAAGCAGCTTGTCGAAGGGAATCCGCGGTCGCCAATGTCCAAATTGTTGCGGTCGAACGTGTGGAGTCAACATGATAGAGGGAATTACGACGCTTGCACGGCAGATAAACGCAGCCATGTCCAATTCAAATAGAACTCCTAGAGTTGGGACTTGTTTTGCTTGCTGGCCCGTAAGAAGCCTGCTGGCAGCTCGCTTGGCAAAATCACGTCTCTGATAGAAATCGACTTGAGCCATACCGCGTTTTCAGACTCGACTCCGCCGAGCCATTCCATCGCTTGCCAATATCGCATTGAAATTTTTTGCCTTCCCGCAACACAGACAGTGTCGGCACTCGGTATGGGTGAGGAACGGAGCTCAGTAGCTTGCCTGCGTATTGCTGGTACGGCTACGATGGAACGGATTCGACAGCTATAATGCGAACCAAGGATGGGTCATTGCAACTTTCGCAGGCAATGGAATGCAGAGCTCGAGCGGAGATTCCCGATTACAAGGGATCTTTGTCGATGCCGACGGCTCGGTATTCATCGGCGACAGCGAAGCACATCGAGATCGCGTTCTTCGAAAGAGATAGTCACGTGATTCCCGCAAGCGCTAATTGAAAATTCCTATGAAACCTGGGCTACAAGTTGGAGCTGTTGGAAGCTTGACATGGATCGTAGATGCCTCAATGGTGATTACGCTTGGCGGAGATTCGCGAGCGACGGTGTTCTCAACTCCCAATATGATCTTACTCATGGAACGGGCTGCACGCGAAGTGCTTCGCGAGTTTCTTGAACCGGGCGAAGAGTCGGTGGGCATCGACGTGAATGTTCAGCATCTTGGCGGTGCTCCGCTGGGAGCGACAGTGCGAGGGATTGCGAAAGTGACGACAATTGACAATCGGCGTGTTAGCTTCGACGTCGAAGCCTGGGTGGGCGATCGCCAAATCGGGAGCGGTAAGCATTCGCGGGCAATGGTGTTGGTCAGTCGCCTCGTGGGGAATTTAGCTAAATTATCAAAGACCGAGGAATATGCCATGAACCTTCATGCGAACACAGGTGCACTCCCTCGTTTTCAAACATTGATCGTGGAAATTCACGATTCTATTGCAACTGTGACCATGAATCGACCGAAGTCGCTCAATGCAGTCAATGTTGAAATGACCGGCGAACTTGAACAATGGATTGCTTGGTTGCTCGGGCATCCCGAGGAAGTGCGTGTGGTCCTGTTGACGGGCTCGGGAGAGAGTTTTTCTGCTGGAGATGATGTCAAAGAGCTTCGAAATCTTTCGATGTCCGTGGCGAGAACGCTCAGCCATCGGCAAGCGGAATTGTACTTGGCCTTTGAGCGTTTGCCCCAGCCGATTATCGCTTTGGTCAATGGCGATGCGTTTGGAGCGGGTTGCGTCGCAGCCTATTCGTCGGATTTGCGAATAGCCTCGCATGCTGCACGATTTGGTATGCCCGAGATAACATTGGGATGGCCGCCTGGTTATGGTGTCGCACAACTGACGGCGTTGGTTGGCAAGTCGAGAGCCTTGGAACTTTGCCTCATGGGTGAGCCGATAACTTCATCGCAAGCTTTGGATTGGGGATTGGTGAGCGAAGTCGTTTCGGGGGCATCGCTTAGGAAGCGAGGGATGCAGATTGCGGAGCGGATGTTGCAGATGCCAGCGGCCGCCTTACGAGAGACTAAGCGACTGGTTCACCTCGACGAAGGGATCCAGTCGAAAGTATCTCATCGCGCCGACACCGACGCATACATTCGATGTCTAGAGCTACCCGATGCGCAAGAAGGGCTCGCAGCCTTCGCGGAGAAGCGCAAGCCCAAATTTGATGGGCGGTAAGGAACCGATGGAGCAAGTGCAAGCTACGAATGATCGCCGCAGACGAACTTAAGTAGGACGTTCCAGCAATCCTGCACTTATGCAGGAACAACTGCTTGCCCAGCAGCGATTTGTCCGATACACTAGTTAATGAGATTTCCGTCAGAGTGTCCGCTTTATCTAAGGTGAATCCATGGTCACGAAAACTAGGAAAGCAATTCCAGCATCTAAGAAAACTTCGGTGCGAGCAAAACCTTTGAGTGGAACTACGACAACAAAGGCGTCCAAGCTGAACCTGTCCAAGACGATTCCCGGACTAAAAGGAAAAGGCCTGCTTCGTTTGGGGAGTGAATCAAAGCTGGAACTTCGAGATCGGCTCAATATGCCGCGACCCATTTTTGGTCGCGTGGTGAACGTTTCTGAGCGGACGATTGCCAAGGTAGAGTCTGAAACGGATACTGCCGAAAAGCTAAAGCGACCGTACAACGAAGTCTATCGACTGCTGGAAGCACTGGATGATGTTATCGAGATGAACTCGCTTGGAAGCTGGTTCCAAGAGCCTAATGATGCGTTCGATGGTCTCAAGCCGATGGAAGTGATCGAACGAGGCGAAATCGACCGACTTTGGAACATGGTATACGAGCTTCGAAGCGGAATGCCTGGGTAGTCGATGTCCGTTTGCAATCAATTGCCGCGGGCCATTATGTGAAATGCAATGGAATGCATCCTGCCGATTGACTTTTAGGTTTTTCTGGAGTTTGGAAAAGCGAATATGGTAGTTCAAGGTGTTGTCCATAACGGAGTCGTAGTTCCGAGTGAACCATTGACGGTTCCAGAAGGAACGCATGTCACAATCGAAATAGCAACTTCCGATCTTGGTCAAACGGACTCGTCGGTGGCTCCGCGACAAGGTGGTTGGCTAAAGGGTCAGGTCAGCATCGCGCCGGATTTTGATGATTTACCGGATGAGATTCGCGAAGCCTTTGGAATGAACTAACGATGAAGTTATGAAGTTGCTGTTGGACACTCATTGTCTTCTTTGGTGGTTGGACGACCCTTCCCTAATCGCTGCTCAAAAACTTAAGATCATTTCCTATCCAGCAAATGACGTTTTCATAAGCTCAGCAGTGATTTGGGAAATTGCAATCTAACAGTCGTTAGGAAAATTGGTTGTTGTCGGTGATATTGATTTGTGCATAACCCCGTTATTAGAAGAATTCGTATCACCGCTTTCGGTGGCCAATCCAAGTTCCCGCATCAAAGTGAGTTCCTTGGCCCGTTGTTTGAGTTCCGCCTCCCAATCACCACCCTGCCTTGCGTATTCGTTGGCAAGTGTCGTTGTGCGATTGGCAGGGCGGACTTTCTGCGCGTTGGCTTCCTATGCGGGATCGACATATTCGTGTCCGTCCCAAAACCAAAACCATTGATGCTCGAATGTGGCATCGAGCGTGCGAATCGCATTGGGCAGATATCGGGGATGAATTCTGGAAGGTTCCGAATAACGCCTAGGATTGCCAAGGAGCGGGCCGGAAGTCGCTGGCGGAAACGGACCAACAACGGGAAAAGACCGCGCCGTTGGGTATCGTGTGCGATTTGGTCGCAATCCTTCCCCCTCGCCGCATGACTGCTATTTGCCTTCCAAGATTCGATCAGATACAACTAGCAATCTCAGTCAAGCATCTCCAGACTTTTATCGCCCTAGCATCGAGAGATTCGAAATGCGTTTTGTACTGCTTTGCATTTTACTTGCATCTGGATCGATGACGCCGGTCTACGGCCAGCAGCTAAAGGCGATTACCAACAGCATCGGGATGAAGCTGGTGCTGATTCACGCTGGCTCGTTTGCTATGGGGTCGCCTAAGGGAGAGAGGAAGGCAAAAAGACGAAACGTTTCATGAAGTGAATATAAGCAAGTCCTATTACCTTGGCATCCACGAAGTGACGCATGAACAATTTAAAAAAGTGATGGGATGGAGTCCTAGCCAATTCCCGGGAGTCCAAATGCCTGTAAATGTCAGCTGGGAACAGGCGACTTCATTTTGCAAAAAACTATCTCTATTGCCAGAAGAGAAAAAGGCGGGGCGTGAGTATCGCTTGCCGACTGAAGCAGAATGGGAATACGCATGTCGCGCTACAAGCACGACTGCATATTGTTTTGGCGAGTCACGGGAAGAATTAGAGAACTATGCATGGGTTGACGAAGCCGGTTTTGGCCGTCCCCACCCTGTGGGAGAGAAGAAGGCAAACAGATGGGGATTGTTTGATATGCATGGCAACGTCTCGGAATGGTGTCAGGATTTGCATGGAGACCTTGCCGGCTATGAAGTCACAGATCCAAAGGGTTATGGCAGTGGTTGGGGCCGCGTTTACAGGGGGGGCAATTATGAATTTGGTGCGGACCATAGCCGGTCAGCGTCGCGAGCCGGTGAAAAGGAGTCAATAGATATCCATTTTATTGGTTTTCGCGCAGCCATGAGTCGGCCTGCAAAACAATCGGAATCGGAAGCCTCATCCAAGTAAGTCCAACCAGGCTATTTCTTAGTTACTAGCGCAAACAACCCGCGATCCACCTTTTTAAACCGTGCATCCTTCCCCTTGCCATTGCTTTTCGTAGCTCTCGCAATCGCTGTCCAAGAGTCATTTCGTTCGCCACTTGTTGGCCGTGCCCAAAAACAGTAAGTTCTTGCACTTGCCAGTCAACATTCACTGGAAATCAACCGTTGCCTAGACACGGTGATGAGACGCTTACTTTTTGCACGAAGAAATGCAGGCCGTATGAATCGAGATCAACTGAAGCAACTCGAGCGACAGCTATGGAGTGCTGCTGACAATCTTCGCGCGAACTCGGGGCTGAAATCCAACCAATACTCAACGCCGATTCTTGGTCTGATCTTTCTGCGCTTCGCAGACAATATCTATCGACGCAGCGAAGCGGATATCCACGCTGAGTTTCTGAAGTTGAAAGGCACGCGCCGTGAAGAGTCAATCGACAAAATCGCCACGGCCAAATGCGGGTTCTACCTGCCAAACGAGGCCCGCTACGACTATCTCTTAAAGCTACCCGAAAAAGAAAACATTGCCCTGAAGATCAAGGAAGCGATGTCGGCAATCGAGTCCTTTAAACCGGAACTCGAAGACGTACTCCCTAAGGACGAATACTTCCAGTTGATGCCGGACAACTCGTCATCGTTGCTCAAGTCTCTCTTGAAGACGTTTGCAGACATCCCTGCTGACGCCGAAGGGGACATCTTTGGACAAATCTATGAATACTTCCTCGGCAATTTTGCTTTAGCCGAAGGTCAAGGCGGTGGAGAGTTCTTTACACCCAAGAGCGTCGTTCGCGTGATGGTCGAGATCATCGAACCCCACGGCGGCAAAGTCTTCGATCCTGCTTGTGGAAGTGGCGGTATGTTCGTCCAGTCAGTTAAGTTCGTTCAGCAGCACCGAGCTGCCGTGCATCAAAAATCGGCCCGTGAAGACATCTATGTCTACGGGCAGGAAAAGACTGGCGAAACAGTCAATCTGGCCAAGATGAACCTCGCAGTGAACGGACTGCGGGGAGAAGTCAAAAAAGGGAACAGCTACTACGAAGACCTCGTAGACAGCTACGGCAAATTCGACTTTGTTCTCGCTAATCCTCCATTCAACGTCGACGATGTAAACCTCAGTCGCGTCAGTAGCGATCGCCGCTTCAATGAGTATGGCATTCCTCAAAATAAGACGAAGATCAAGAAGGGCGAGGAAGCAAAACAAACAGTCCCCAACGGCAACTACCTTTGGATCAACCTCTTTGCGACGTCGCTGAATGAAAAAGGGCGAGCCGCACTTGTCATGGCGAACAGTGCTTCGGATGCTCGGCACAGCGAGGCCGATATTCGCAAGACATTGATCGAGAAGAACTTGATCTACGGCATGCTGACGCTTCCGTCAAACATGTTCTACACAGTCACTCTGCCAGCGACATTATGGTTCTTCGATAAGGCCAAAGAAGACAACCGCATTCTGTTCATCGATGCCCGCAACATTTTTACCCAGATCGATCGAGCGCACCGCGAGTTCACTGAAGAGCAGATCGCCAACATTTCGATCATCTCGCAACTTCGTAAGGGAAACCGTAAGGCGTTTACGTCACTCGTTGATCGTTATTTTAACAGCGGTTTCGCTCAACTGAATGAAATGGACAGCCGAGTTGAACCTATTGCGCAACAAGTGATCGAAGTCTTAGACGGTACCCCCGACATCGTTGCCGAAGCAAAAACGGCCGTCAGTGGTCTTGTGAAAGGCTGGAAGCAGCTTGGTAAATTTCGAAAGGCATACGACAAGTACATTGACGAGCATAGCGATCAGTCCGACGTTGCCCTACACAACAAAGCTCAGCGCAAGCTAGCCGAGTCGTTGGCACCATTCTTCGATACACTTCACACTGAATTGAAACACTTGGACCGCGTGGTTCGTGCGCATCAGAAACACAAGACCGACCAAGCAAAAGCCGACGGCAAACGATTCAGTGTCGATCGTGACATGAAGGAACTGAAGTCGCGTCTCGAGCGATTGCATTCCGAGATCCGCAACGCCGAGAGCTATTTCACTCACGTAGATTGGTTGCAGGAACGATTCCCCGCGGCCAAGTACGAAGACGTTACCGGGCTCTGCAAATTAGCGAGTCTGGTAGATATCAAAGAGCAGGACTACTCGCTTAACCCAGGCCGGTACGTCGGAGTCGTCATAGAAGAAGATGGCAAGACCGAGGAGGAGTTCATCGAGGGACTCGCTGAAATGCAATCCGCACTTGAAACTCTTGATACCGAAGCGACCGAGCTCGCATCGGTCATTCGTCATAACGTCAAACAACTCATTGGGGACGAGTAGTGTGGCAACGAGCCTGGAAGAACTTGCAAAACTCATCAACGCTCCGACCGAAGATCGTTCGTTGGAGTTCAAGAAGGCCGAGCAGCAACTCGATCGAACCAAGTTATTTCGACGGTGCGTCGCTATTGGTAATGAAGGGGGCGGACGGATCATACTAGGCGTCACGGATGCACGCCCCAGACGAGTTGTCGATACCAAAGCTTTTCCGAATATCGCCAAGATCGAAGCGGATGTTTTTGCGAACTGCAAGATTCGTGTCGTTGTCGAAGAATTGCAGCATCCTGATGGACGCGTACTGGTCTTCAATATTCCTTCGCGGCCTGCTGGTTCCGCGTTTGAGTTCGAAGGTCAGTATCTAATGCGCGTCGGTGAAGAGACCCAACCGATGTCCGCAGATCGCTTGAGAACCATTTTTGCCGAATCGAGGCCGCCCTGGGAATATCGGCTCGCAACCGATGGCTTGACCAGAAGTGAAGTAGTCAAGCTTCTGAAGACCGATGCATACTACGATTTGTTAGAGCTTCCCTATCCGACCACGCAAGCCAAGTTACTGGAGGTTTTCGTCGGAGAGGGATTCTTGCGCGAAGTACCTGGAGGCTTGGCGATCACGAATCTTGCTGCCATCTGCTTTGCCAATAACGTTCGCGATTTCGATGGCTTGCAATTTAAGTATCAACGTTTTGTGATCTACGACGGACCTGGAAAGTTAGTTACGCGGTTGGATCGAACCGAGACGCGTGGCATTGCGATCGACTTCGAGCAACGGGTAGATGAAGTCTACTCCCATTTGCCGGGTGGCGAGTTTATTGATAGCGCTCTACGAAAAGAACGCCGCATGCTGCCACGGGTTGCTATTCGCGAGTTGCTTGCCAACGCGTTGATTCATCAGGATTTTGAACAAAATGGCAACCATGTGTTGGTAGAACTGTTTGACAATCGCATGCTGATCTCGAGCCCTGGTGTACCATTGATTGACACCGAACGGTTCATCGATGGCTATCGGTCACGCAATGAAAAACTAGCCGACCTCTTGCGCCGTCTGGGAATCTGCGAGCGACTGAGCAGTGGGATCGACAAAGTGATAACCAGTGTGGAAGCGGCACAGTTGCCCGCGCCGGATTTTAGAGTTCAAAATGACCTCACCGTATCCCTTTTGTTCGCAGCCAAGCCACTTGAAGCAATGGATCGCGGCGAGAGAATTCGTGCGTGTTATCAGCACTGCAGCCTCCGTTACGTTACCCAGTTAGTGACCACCAATCAGTCGATTCGTGACCGTTTTGGTCTCGACAAATCACAGATGGAGACGGCGTCGAGAATCCTTCGCGATACTGTGGAAGCCGGTCGAATCAAGATCGATCCGACGAAGGTCAACTCGATGAAGTATCGGGAGTATATCCCGGCTTGGGCCTAGTTTACTTGCAAAATCTCCTTTCCGAGACCAGCCTGTTGGACGTAAGTCCATGCCTGATAACAACTTGCTTACTTTGGCGTGCTCCACACACGACAACCATAAGAGGGGTGGATTCCCAATCATGAACACTCAATTGACTCGCACCGAGGATCGGAGCTCACGGAGCAACAGTCCACCCGCCGAATTTTTGCTTTGGTTCAAGACTATCCCTATTCTCCGACTTGCATTTAGCCGTGGCGCCTGGGAGCTGGCGTACACGCCTCAGTTTAAATCACAGTCCCGCTTACCCGCAATCGTCTGCTTTCCGGATGTCGACAAAGTTTACCGATCAGCGAAACTGTGGCCCTTCTTTTCAGTCCGGATTCCGAGTATCGCCCGCCCAGAGGTCCAGCGGACAGTCCGAGAAGAGCACCTCGACTACGACGATGTCGCTGCCATGTTACGACGCTTTGGTCGCAAGAGCGTTGCCGATCCGTTTGAGCTTCGTCCCGATCCAGATGCCAACGAGCTTGTCGGAGCCAACTAATAGTTGGTATCCACTGTCTGGAGTGCCTAACCACTACCTTCTAACGTATAATCAACATTCGTAATTTTGGTGGCTGATTTGAGGCTCAGGGATAAAGCGGAATGTCGTTCGAAGGCAAGTCATTGGATTACTTTGGAAAAGTTGGGCGTGGCAAATCTCGCCATCGGCCAAGAAATGCCCCCGCGCTATACGGTGGGCCCTATCCATTCATCCAGACAGCCGACATAACGAATAGTGACTTATACGTTTCAAGCTACAGTCAGACCTATAGCGAAGCTGGCTTAGCTCAAAGCAAGTTGTGGGAACCCGGCATCCTATGCATCGTCAATGCCGGGGTTAATACCGGTGACAGTTCCATACTTGGTATCCAGGCCTGCTTTCCCGACAGTGTCATCAGCTTCAGCGCCAATCCAAAGCGTTGCAACGTTCGATTCAAAGCGATGGTACCTATCGACGATGACGTCAGCATAGGGAGCATCCAATTCCATCAGAAATGCATTGCGACCTGTTTGCTCCGCGCCGATCATGGTTGATCCGCTTCCACCAAAGAGGTCGAGTACGTTCTGGCCTGGGAGCGACGAATACTGAATCGAGCGCACGGCGAGTTCTGCGGGCTTGCCAGCTAGATGCTCAAGTTGCTGTGGAGGGATCTTCTTAATATTCCACAAATCCGTTTCGTTGTTCGGCCCTTAATACTTGTGACCGGCCCCTTCGTTCCACCCGTAGAATGCCCACTCGTGAGCCCCCAACGTTGCGGGCAAACCGAAGGATGTTTACGAGATGCGAAGCCTAACTAATCTCGAAGCGTCGGTTCTACCTCAAGCGTCTTAAGCCGGAACCGGTCCAAGCGACGTAGCGTTTTGGACAGAAATTCTTAGGCACCGAATCAACAACTGTCTGAAGGTACGCGCTCAAACTGCCGATACTGCTTATCGGACGGCATCCAGAACACGCTGCGCTCTCTGTTCCGGTCGGGACCCATGCTATTTCGTTGCTCCTGAGTCTTGATTTACGACTTCTCTGGCGTTCCGCATGACATTAAAGTGGAGTGTCCCCGTTTGCCCCCCGTTTTCGATTTGTCGATAGTGTCGCCTTCGGGTCGTTTGTAACGAGCACTCCCGGACAGTCTTCTTGACGGAGTGTATTCGAGAACACGACCGTAGTCATGCCTGCCATTTCGCCACCCGCCAGACAGCGCGTAGCCGCATACGTATTGCGGCCAAGAAGGATTGTATTAAATGATCCCATCAGTGCGCCGAAGTCTATATCGGGGTCCATGACAATCCAGTCACTTTCACCGCAAGGGCCAGCAATAAAACCATCAAGGCTCATGGCGACGGAAAAACGCACACGTCTCATAAACGTAATTTGCCGCACGCGAAACGCTCACTGACACTTCGAAATGAGCGAAACACTCGCGGTTATAGTTTTCCTGAATCAATGAGTCTAAATCTGATACAAGTTATTACCGTTTAGACGAATGCAATAGGCGTTAATTACGGCGTTACCGTCGCTATCAAATGCCGTGCCCATAGAGTATTTATCGCTGTAGATTTGCGGTTGCGTATACCCGATTTCAATCGGCACACCTCCATCTTGGCAACTGATGCCGTAAAGACACATGGCCAATGAAACTGGCTTTGGACCATAGGGTGCCAGCACTGCGGGTGTTTTTCCGTTGTTTGTTATCCCTACGATTTTGTCGAATGCAATTGACGTGTTCATGGTCGGTACACGCTTAATTGAATTTTCTCGAAGCTGCTCCAATTGTGTTCGGATTTGCCTTACGAACTCCCAATTTTTTATGAAGCCGGGGTGAGTCGAAGGGAACGGCAGCAGCAATTCAACATGCTCGGGCCTAAAGCGAACTCCACTTACGATTTCATGCAAGCGAAGCGACTGGTATCCAACTCCAATTACAAGCTTCAAGTCCTTCGCTTTCAAATCTGTCGCACCAAACATTGGGAACGCGTTCCACGGTAAAGGATCTTCAGCGAGTAATTCGCCGTACTTCAAGGGAGAACTATAGGCAACCAAGATGTTTTCGTGCGCACATGATCGGATTGCCAATGCAATCAACGGAAAGAAAAAACGCTTTGGCATACTTGATATGTCGATAATCAAGTTTTTCCCGCTTGTGCCAAGGCATTTGCGGCAAGCGGTAATCAATTCCTCCTCACGGCAAAGAACGTCAATTGAATGATGCCTGATTGCGTTTCCGGCAATTTTGGTTTCCTTCTTTTGTCTACTTTCCAGCTTCCGAATTGTACTGTCGCGAAACCGATTGGGCTTGCGCAACGCGGAAGGCTCGACACGAAGAAACTCTGCGTTGCGCAATCGACTGCTACGATGTAATTCACTAATCGCTGCCAGCGACCGTTCCTCAACAGATGATGTCCCAATAATCGACCAATTTGGGACCGAATGAAATTTGTCAAGAAGCCAATTTAGCGGTCCGATCGGCCGATAGGGCGAAGTCATTCAATATCTCCATCGTCAAACAACTTCTGTTGCGTCGATTTTTTTTGTTTCATTGGGATTTTCCCAATGCGAACGGGCTCGACAACATTTGCCTTTTCAAGCCATTTCCTGAGATCGATGATATTTAAATAAAGCGGTTCCTTGGTATGTACGACCGTCAACTCGTAGTAGGGAGAAAGTATCGGATGTAAATACCATTTTTTTGATTTACCTCGGGAGGGAGTCTTGGGTGTATGCCGAAAAGACTGAAGGAATCCTTCCGAGGTCGCATCATCAAGAAAAGCTCTAATTTCTTTGTCACCGTCAACCTCGACGTTTGTCAGCGAAATGCCATTCGCCCCTGGATAGGACATCGGTTTATCGTCACGGAGTTGGTTACGCAAACGGGTTCCAAGGGTATCGACGAACCGACCAAGGGTGTCGCCCGATGGTGCAGATAAAATCTTGCTATGCCAGATGTTACTAGCGACTTGGATTCCAACGTCTTGTCTTACTTTAGGAAAAGGAAGCGGAAGTGCAGCATCAGGATCATCAGTAAGGTCAAGCGATTCAACCCAACTTTCCCAAATCTTCTGGCAGATTAGCGCAAACACCAAGATATTGCGGCCAGACAATAACAGGATGTCATTCTTTCCGTAGTACCTGATTCTCTCGCCGCTTCTCGCCGCGATCTGCAAAACCGCAATGGGACGCCTCTCCTTCCGCCACCATTGCTTTTCATGTTGCTCCCAAGGCAGCTCGTTAGCTTCGTTTGCGAGTTCCGTGAAGTTAGTTTTCGAACCAATATTTTGTCGAATCCAAGCCTCCCCTAGCTTTGCCGAAAGGACGTCGCGTTCTGCTAGATCTAAAAGCAGTTTCTTGATCGCATCAGGCCATTCCTTCTCAAGCCCCAGCACTCTCTTGGGCTTGTTTGCGGCGGCACATTCTGTCGCGCGCTCGGGAGCTTGCGGTGAATTGCCAAAGTACGCCGTTAAGGCGTCTTTTGAGTTGCTTGCGGCTAACCCGCATGTCGCAAGGCGACGAAGAAATACATCTCTCGCAAATCGAGGGAAAATCGTCTTTGCATACTCTTTTCCCCGAAGCAAAGTATCAAGGTCGACCCTTGAATAGTCGCGAACCTCTTCACTTTTTCCCTTCCATATAGCATTTGGACGCGTACCCAGACGATAGGAAACGGCTTTTTCACGCGCGCTTATCAATTTATCTAGCATGATCAAGAAGCGACCATATTGACGTCCAGTCGAATCACTTTGGTCCAACCTTAACAATTCCTCGCACTGGTCGATTGTGACGAAAACTTCAGTATTGGACTCTAGTACCTTGGCCGAACGCAATATGTTAGCGGCAAGCGACAGTGGTTCCCCAATTCCCGTGATTGTTCCCCAAATGTTTTTCGGAATTTCGTCAATTCGAAAGTTGATAAAATCAAGGTAAGTTCGCTGGCGCTTGCTTAGGGCGTCAACTGCTTCTGCCACCGTAATGGCGTTGCCGATTAACCCACCGCATTCGTGAGTATCTGCTAACTTCCTTACCGCTAATTCGAGCGTAGCGAGATTTGTAGAAATCCCGGACTCTTCGAGGCGTTCTCTAGGGGCCTTTGTGATCAAACTTTGGATTGAATTGAGTAAATCCCTGATCACCCACGTGTTCAAGTAATCAGAGAAAACAGCCTGAGATCGCGATACTGAATCTTCACCACCGAAATCTCGCTCTGTGAACTTCAACACAAGGCTGCTCGATAGGTTGATACTGGACCCAACAAATCTGCAAAATGCCGAGTCAACCGGAAACGCATGCTTTTCATTATTCCAAAATGCCAGCCGTACATCGGTATCTAGCAAAGCAAGCAGCATTGATTTGCCCGTTCCCTGCGTTCCGCTCAACATTACGTTTCCCGCTTGGAACAGCGGTAGAACAAGTGGTATCAATGTTGGACTGAAAATCGCTGGGAAGTCAAGTTCATTGATTCCTTCGGTCGCGTACAGTGTGTGAAAGGGATTACGCAAATTTGACATGTCTTATACTTTCCTCGGCGCACGTTCGAACAGTGGCCGCCATTGGTCGCTTGTGTGATGAATCGCTGGTGGTACATTGTCAGGGCAATTCAGGTATGTCAACACAAGTGACCCTACTCCGCCACAACCGAATGGGCCATAAAGCGGTTGAGTTGGAATGTTGCCTTCCGTCTTGTTCCAAACTCTTAGCAGAAGTGAACGCACCCTTTTATTGAAGGCGTGTTCGCGAAAACCCACTCGCACAAATCTCGGAACCGCGCTTTCGGGGGGCGTGGCAAGTACGGGTTGAAACCATGAATTAGGCGCGCTCGTCAGTTGTCTGCCAACCTTGGCTCCACTATCCGCAACAATGATCGGTGATACAAGTAAAGGAAACGCATTTAGCTGGCCCAGGCAAGTCCATGCCTGCCTCATCTGTGTACCGCTTCCAACATAGTCTTCGACCGCGACTACTCTTTTGTAACCTTCGGAATGCAGATACTGCTGAAGCTTTGCTACATCGCCAATTTTTCCAACTTCTCGGAAGTCGGGGCGATAGCTCTGTTGTATCGCGTTTGCGCGGCAATAAGCCCCCATATCCATTCCTGCAATGCTGCCAAAGAAAGTTGCTTTTAGTGCGAGTTCAATCTCCGCAGCTGCACTTGGCAATGTAATATCTATGTTTGCTTGATCGATTACCCAGCGTGTAACAATTCCGGCATGCGACGACCTGTAAAGCGAGATCATTTCTTCAGAACCAACAAAGAGCAACCAAATGGCAAGCTCGAAAAGGATTTTTTTATCGTAAACAGAAGAAACTTGATCAATCCATGCAAATAGACGATCCGTGTAGTTCGGTTTTTCGGGAAACGGTTGGTATTGGGAGTACAGGCAGTCACCGAGCAACTTCAGCAAGCTAAGCTTGGCGTGTAAGCCAAGATTGTCACCAGACTCGCTCGTCCACTCGAAGACAAGTTCATCGAGATTCGATGGTCGGGGTTTGACCTGCCGTATTCGCTTGCTCATAGCAACTGTTCTCGGATCGCGACTGCCACCGCTTTCGCCACAGGTGGAGGAACCGCGTTTCCGACCAATTTAAACTGGGTTGCCAAAGATCCCTTAAATACAAACTGATCCGGGAAGCCCTGAATTCTCGCAGCTTCGCGAACAGAAAATCCTCGATCTTCTTCGGGATGTAGGAAATAACGCGGCGTTCCAAATCGTGTGTCGACAGCGGGCGATGGATGCGAGAGCGACAATCGACGGTACTTCCCATTGAACGTATGCGCAAGATCAAAGCGTTTGCCAATCTGACGCACAAACCGTTTCTCGACTAGTCGACGAACAATTGTTTCAGCGTCTGACCCAAACTCCTTTTTCAAGATCGCAACTGTAAGTGGATCCGCGTCACCCTCAGTCCTAATTCTAAACTGACGCCTCAACTTTCGCATGGTAACGAGCATGCGACGTTCTTTTGTGGAAGTCTTGCCAAATACCTCAGGGATTGCCCATGTTGCAACAGCCCGGTCGCCACCGCGAACATTGCAGAGCTTTTGATGCTGTCGGATCCGTTTTGCAATGCGCAATTCATCGGATCCTTTCTTCAATACCATCGGATCATGATTACTGCAATTGTCAACACCTCGCAAGAAAGCTTCAAGCGATTTCTCTTCTGTTTGTTCCAGTTCGAGTCCGCGCTCCGAACAACTACGGTTTGCGACCAGGAAAACACGTTTACGTATTTGCGGCAACCCAAAATCACCGCACGTGATTCGCAGAGTCTGGGTTACGTAACCGGAAGACTCCAAAATAAAAATGGCCCGTTCAAAATGCTGCTTTAATGCCGGACTCAGCACACCACTCACATTCTCCAGCACGATTACTTCCGGAAAAAGAGCAACCGCAATCTCGGCACCGCGGCAAAGTAAGGAGTTTCGTGGATCGGAATGCAGTCGCTTGCCGAGGTTCGAAAACCCCTGGCAAGGCGATCCAGAAATAACCACATTTGGCCGGACGAACGCAGCTTTCCCAATCGATGCAGTGCGAAGGTCTGCGACGTGACATTCGCCCTCGAGGTTTAATCGATGCACTTCCACTGCGTGAGGGTCAATGTCAAAAGCGCCAAGGCAACGATATCCACACTGTTCGAAGCCATAGTCGAAGCCCCCGCATCCGCTGAACAAACTGATAAAAGTAGGAGGCGCTTTCGCCATTCGAGTTCCGGTTATTGCTTCCGAGACAAAAAACATGATAAGCGTAGACAAACGGGACTTCCCGCGGTTGAAGATTGTATTTCCGAATTCCTCTTTGAACAATGCTCGCTTGAGCGTTGAATTGCGGCGAACAGAAAAATGGTCGGGTTGGTCATGCCGCATTTCTGATCGCTTTGGCGACGGAGGAGATCAAAATGATCAAAAACATCAAATGAAAGAATTCAATTGGGTCAACGCCCATTGTTTCTATCGTACGGAAATGGCCGTACTCTTGGCGGATCTCGCGGATGCATGGCCGACTCAAGATCCAGCGTTTCTCGCAATCGATTCGCCCCAGCTTTCGTCTCCGAATGGAGCAGCTATTTGCGAGCAATTGCGAATCATCACGAATTTAAGATTCGGTCAGCGGTTCGTTGACGCGAGTGCCCCAATGCGTTGTTGTACCGAATTGTAATCGCATTGTTCAATCGTCTCGGCCAAGGTGGCCCGAATCGGCTTCAAATCCACATGAGCAGCAACGCATCAACAAACCGATGTCGCTAAGCCGATTTCGCACCTAGGCCAACTTGGTCGGATCAGTCCTAACGGAATTGACTTCGAATTCATTGGGTTCGATGGGGGCTTTGTTCTTATCTTTGCAAATCGGGTATAGCATAAGCAATCGCCTAGCAACTTCGGCGTCATCCCAAGTCGCAACCACATCGGGTCTCGATCTGAGAACGAGGGAATTGGTTTGAACGATTACTTAAGCAAAGTAAGTCGATCCCAATATGGGCGGCTTGTCGGCCTGTGCCTATGATACTCGCAATACTGAGGGACAATCGATATCGCCCCAGAGTCGCTTTCAAACTCTAGGCAATGATGTCGTGGACGACGTTGCCGTGAACGTCGGTTAGGCGGAAGTCGCGACCGGCGTAACGATGTGTCAGCTTGGTATGATCGAATCCTAGCAAGTGCAAAATGGTGGCATGGAGATCGTGCACATGAACCTTGTTCTCCACTGCTTGGAAGCCAAACTCGTCGGTCTCGCCATGGATGTGTCCACCCTTGACCCCTCCGCCTGCCAACCACATGGTGAATCCATAGTGATTGTGGTCCCGACCGCTATTGGTTCCCGCATTGGCACCTGGTTTAGGAAGCTCCACCGTTGGCGTTCGACCAAATTCTCCACCCCAAATCACTAGCGTACTCTCCAAAAGCCCGAGTTGCTTTAGGTCTCGCAGCAACGCACCGATGGCTTGCGAGCATTCACCTGCTAGCTTGCGATGGTTCTCTTCGATTTTGTCGTGGCTATCCCAAGGTTGCCCTTGACCATGCCACAACTGAATATAACGCACTCCTCGCTCTACAAGACGACGCGCAATGAGTATTTGTTTGGCTTGCACTGTATCTCCATACATCTCGCGAGTCGACTTAGACTCACGACTGATGTCGAATGCCTCGCTGGCTTCCATTTGCATGCGATAGGCTAACTCGAAGCTCTGTAAACGGGCTTCCAATTCCGCGTCCTGCTGACGGGCCTCTTGGTGCTGGCGATTGAGTGTTTGAAGCAAATCCAACTGGCGACGTTGTTCGTCTCGGCTGATGCCAGAGGCGTTGCGAATATTCGCGATGAGCTTTTCGATCTCTTGGTTTTTGGTGTTGACGTACGTACCTTGAAACGCACCTGGCAAGAATCCGGATTGCCAGTTTTCGGATCCTTTGATGGGATATCCACCAGGGCACATCGCAATAAAGCCTGGTAAGTTTTGATTCTCGCTACCAAGCCCATAGGTTATCCATGAGCCCACCGAAGGTCGCACTAGCGTGGCATCGCCACAATTCATGAGCATGAGCGATGGTTCATGATTCGGTACGTTGGCGTGCATGGAGCGAACGACACATACCTCGTCAATCATCTCGCCGACGTGAGAAAAAAGCTCACTGACTTCGATCCCGCTTTGTCCGTATTTTTGGAACTTGAACGGAGAACGATAGGCTGCCCCAGTCTCTCGCTCGGTTCTCAAGTTGTTCGGAATGGGTTGACCATGATACTTATCGAGTGCCGGTTTCGGATCGAACGTGTCGACTTGCGATGGCCCTCCGTTCATAAACAAATGAATGACGGCTTTTGCCTTGGCTGCAAACTGCGGTTGTTTTGGAAACATCGGATTGGGGTTTGGCTGACTAGCCGCCTTTGCCGTATCCGCGAGCAACGGAGAAGATTCATCTGCCAACATACTGGCCATTGCGAGCGATCCAAAACCAATGCCGCTTCGTCGCAAGAACTCGCGTCGACCAGACGGCATCGCCTCCAAAGAGCGTATCAACTTTTGGGCATCGAATGGAACGTTCATGGCTGGATTCTTTGGTTAGTCTACAAAGGTGAATTCATTGCTTAATAACAATACTTGAGACAATTCAGCCCAAGGATCGCTGTCGGCTTTAGGTGTAGGGTCGACGCTGCGGTCGGCTTGGATGAAGTCGATTGCTAACGCCAGTTCTTGGTCGCTGGGATCGCGTGCCAATATGCTTCGGTAGAGTGACTTGACTCGCTCGAATGGCGAATCTATCGACGCTGACTTATTGGCCAAGATCTCGGCTTGTCCGATAACGAACTTGGAATTGATTAGGTAGAGAGCCTGCTGAGGAACCGTGGTACGTGCTCGCGTTGCTTGGCTGGCATCGGGGCTTGGCAAGTCAAAGCTCGCAAGCAGGCCGGGGATATCTTCTCGATCCACATAGGCGTAAAGCCCTCTTCGAACTGCATCTTCATGAATCATCACCGAGCGACCGCCGATGGTGCGATCGAGCTTGTCAGTCGTTGAGAGCAAACGATCTCTTAACGGTTCAAACTCCAGTCTTCGCCGTGGCATGTGCCAAAGAAGGCGATTCTCTGGATCGATCGATTGGCCTTGCGAATGAACTTGGCTAGATTGCTGCCACGTTGAGGAAATCATGATTCGTTTTTGAAGACGTTTGATAGACCAACCGTCCTTCACAAACTCACTAGCGACATAGTCCAACAGCTCTGGATGGGAGGGAGCTTCGCCACGGGCACCAAAGTCACTCGCAGTCGCAACCAAGCCAACTCCAAAATGGTGCTGCCATATCCGATTCACAATGACACGTGGCGTGAGTGGATTGTTGGGACTCGCAATCGCTTGTGCCAGCTCCAATCGGCCGCTCCCGTGGGTGAACGGCTTGCCACCGTCGACATGCGACAGCAACTGGAGAAATCGGCGAGGAACTTGATCGCCGCGATTCCCTGGCTGGCCTCGGCGGAAGATGACGGGATCAACAAGAGCCGGTTTGTCCACGAGCACCATGCCACGCGCAGGAGCGCCATGATGACTCGCTTCGACTCCCTTTACTTTGCCGAGTTGCACATTGTATTCGTTGCGCTCTCCTTGATCCAAGTTGGCGATCATTTGCTCGCTCGTGAGCGAAGTGGGATTGTTCTCAGCCAAGAGGGCCAAACGCAAGGCTTCCTCGTTATCATCGGGCAAACGTGTCGAAGCATCCTCTTTCTTCTTGAGGGTTTTCCATTGTGCGTAAGTGTCCTCAATCTTTTTACCGACGATTTGTGCCGCCTCGGTGGCGGACTCGGGCACGACCGATTGAAGAGAAGCCACAATCGTCGGATGGAGCCGTGTGAATGCATCGTCCTTGAATAACTGAGTTATCTGTTCCTTGAAATGTTCTGCAGGCAACGCATTGATACGAACGAGCGCACCCCAAATCGGATGTTCTTTGGTGGTCGGATCCGCCATGAATTCTTGCCAACGCGAGTAAACGCGCGATCGCATTACACCTCGCTCTCCACTCCTCTTGGCACGTTTACCACTGGATTCCGAGTCGGTCTTGGTCAATGCCACCAAGTAGTCGGCCAGTCGCGTGCGAAGCTCATCTTCGGTGGCTACTCTCTTTTTCTCCAGCCAAGCATCGACTTCTTTCTGCTTGATAGCCTTGGCTGCTAAAAACTCCTCGTAACCGGGCGAGGCTGTCGGATCTCCTAAGAGCGGTAACTCCTCAGGCTCTTTCGAGCTTGCAAAGACACCGTAAAGGGAGTAATAGTCTGCCGTTGGCAATGGATCATACTTGTGGTCATGACAGCGCGCACAAGCTACGCTGGTTCCAAGAAAAGCTCGAGTCACGACGTCGATTTGATCATCGATAATGTCATTGGGATTCCCCATGAACTTGCGTCCCACGGTTAAAAACCCCAACGCAGCCAGGTTTTGAACGTCGCTTCCTGTCAGTTGCAAGTGATCGGCCGCCAATTGCTCGACGATGAACTGATTAAAGGGCTTATCATCGTTCAAGGCGCGGAT
>JANMHA010000041.1:0-25819 GCA_031374925.1 Pirellula sp.
AGTAATTCTCCTGCGCGGTGCCGGTACCCTAATTCTAAATGTACCCCATCTGCTGGTTGAATGGGCAGGCGAGCCGCTTGGAGGTGAATGTTTGACTGGTAGCCGAGTAAACTCCGACGCTCCGGCGTGTCAAACCGGAGCGGGGTGGCGGTCAAAGCAGCCAAGTTGCGGCGGTGAGGGGGTCTCGAAGGTGGGATCAAGTTCTGGCGAAGTTCTAAAGCCGCAAACCGAGATCGGGCAATCGACAGTAGTCCAGCCTGCGTACGTCCCTTGAATGACGACGCAGAATCTAATCATTTATATGTTCTGCCTTACCTTTCCAGGATATGTAACGATCCATGATAACTGGGGCAAGTAAGTCGTAGTTGGTCCATGTATCTGCGACATAGTATGTTGATGGAAAATTCGAAGCGAGACAATTCTCGTAATCCGTGATGTATTGCCCATAACCCTTGCCCGATGGCCCTGAATAGTAAGCAGCAGCGAACTGATTGCCATCTTCACTAAGATCTTCATCCCAGAATTTTCCATCGCAGCAACGAAACAAGAATTCGCGTCCCGTCATCTCTCGCCGTCGTACCGCATTTAAGTCCTCGGCAGACTCCTCATTGTGAAACTCGCCCTGAAGCCCATTCAAAATGATCCAGGCGAGGAACATGCCGATATTAGTACCACCATTCTCAGGCGGTAGCTCGGACGGGAAATCGCCTCCCGAATGCCAATCTGCTCTGTCAATTGCCATGTAAATTTCTTCTTGGCACAACTCGTAATGCTCCGGCGCGGCGCCAGTAAACGCATTCTTAATGTATCCAATCTGGCTGGTTGAATGGGCAGGCGAGCTACTTGCAGTTGAATGTTTGGTTATGAGTCAAGTAGTAACCGACGCACCGGCGTGTCAAACCGGAGCGAGTTGGGACTGGGAAAACATACCTGAGTTTGTTTCGTTACCGCGGGTTTACCGTTCCCTGTCGGCGTCCCTCGTGTTTAAATGTTCTTGCTCCATAAATTCAATCGTTCACTCGTCTGGTAAATCCTTACATGACAAGTCCGAATTCACTGCCAAGGATGAGTCGAATTGAGTTCTTTCGCTATCGCGATGACGAGTTAGCCTGCGCGATTTCCAGGGCCATAACCGCCCATGTCGAACTCTATCCCGACGCTCAGTTAACTGACCATCACGCGGCCATTTCGGCCTGGTGCTCAGCAGCGATTAATGTACCCAATGGCGGGTTCACTCAGTTCTTCTACAACCGACGAGGCGATCAGGGTGTCAAGGAACTGGCTGTGCTACTTGATACGCTCGGTTTGTCCAAAGCCGCCACGTTATTGCGAGATGCGGCTACCGTTTATCAGCAGCACCGCGCCGAATTTATGACAAGCAATCCGTGGGAAGGACTGTTCGGCGGTAGTCAAGAACTCGAAAAGCTGAATCGCCCATTCATGAGGTTCATGCTTCGCTGCAGTCGCGCCATTGGCTCGTGGATTCAGGTTCAGATCGCGGAGTTGGCGGTGGATGAAACGGGCGCACCATTCGATCCGAAGCTCACGGGAACCGTTGATCTCTGTTATCCGAGCGGACAGATCAAAGAATCCTTGGAAGTAAAGAAGGGCAAGCCGCACGGCGCCCACCGTGAGTACTTCGAAGATGGCAACATCCGAGAGGCGGTCTACTACAAACTCGGTAAAGTCAGCGGCGACTTCTTGCCCGATGGAAAAGTCAAACGAAAGGAATCTAAGCAAGGCGCGCACCAAATCATCCAGTGGTTCTATCCCAGCGGCGCGCTCCAGAAGCGCTTTGTGATGGACAAAGGAGGCTATGCGGCGGAACCAATTCGGCTTTACCACGAGAACGGTCCGTTGGCCGAGGAGGTCAACACTGTCCAAGGAAAAAAACTCGGACCCTGGTTGAAGTTCTTCGACGACAGCTCGCCAGAACTGCAAGCGGAATATGGAGGGGACGAGTCACTCATCGTGCACAATGCTTGGAACGAGAATCGCGAGCAGATCGTTAAAGACGGGACCGGCAAGTTTCGAGACTATCCGTTCCGGATTGACTGGCGATTTGACGTCTTCTTTGAAAACGGCTGGCCGCGCGAAGCGGAGTTGATGAATGGAATACCCCACGGAAAAGTGATCACATTCAGGCGTGGCGTGGTATGGAGTATTGAAGACTTCGCCGCTGGTCAGCGCGCTGGAGTATCGACGACCTATTGGGACAATGGTCGAGTTCGCCAAATAACTCAATACACTCAAGGGAACGCGGGCCAGAGCACGGAGTTCCCCAGGTCTGAGCACCTTGTGCCTGCGGTCGTGCTCACTGTCCAAGCCGATGAAAGACTTTATACAGCATGGAGGCATCAGCACGTTGATGAATATCCCCGTCCCTTGAATTTGAAAAAGATGCAAAAACAGGTGACCATCCCGCAATTTTTGCTCGCGGTGCATGAACGAAACCAAGCTGGAACGTTACGCGACTACTACGAAGATTGGAATACGTTCGACGACGGGATTGCCTACATCTTGTCCGTCGATGAAGCGGGGATAACTACCGATGCATTCGCCAACGGCAGCGGTGTGTATTCGGGCGGCCATTGGGACACCTACCTACCGCTGCTACGTCAGCTCCGTTTTACTCCCGCCCGCATATCAGGCGCCCCCATCAAGTGTCAAGTTCTCGCACGTGTAGACCATAAATTCATTGAGGGGTCACCTTAGGGTAACACGTGAAAACGTAACATGATCAATGCCGACACACCGGCGTGTCAAACCGGTGCGAGTTCGCCAGCGTTGACTGTCCCTCGCCGCCTAACGCGACGGTAAGCGCGTCCTGGGAATGCTTATTTTCCTAGCTCACGAAATCGCTCGTAGGTTTGATTCAGCGGATGAGCATCTTTGCGGCCGTCGATGAGGCTTGCAGACCATTCAGCCAACCGCAGCCCAAGCCTCCTACACGCTTCCTGGCTTCGGTCCTCCACCGGCGGGTCAGCGGAGATTGCGCCATAATGAGCAGAGAACTTCACCCCCGTGTAGTCCGTCACTCCAAACACTAGAAATCCGTAGTTAATGAGAATCGACAACAAAGTCATGCAAGTCCATTCTTGCCCACCACCCCACGCGCCAGCCGACGTGAATACACAACCAATCTTTCCGTCAAGTTTTCCCCAGTTTTCTATCGGTTGCTGGTCCCACCATTGCTTCATTTGCCAACTAACGCTGCCATAGTTGGTCGGTGATCCGCATGCGATGCCATCGCACCACACTAGATCGTTGTGATCGGCGTTCGAGACATCTTTCAATCGCACTTCTGTCCCTTCAAGTTGTCGGGCGCCCTCGGCAACCAATTCCGCCATCTTTTGAGTATTGCCAGAGTTGGAGTGATAAAGCACCAGGATTTTGGACAATTTGCAATCCTTCCTTTGAACGAAAACCAAATTCAAACAACCAAGAACAGCGTAAAGGATACCGAATTGGAGCGATTGGTTAGGCAGTGTTGTCACGGCTGCCGCCTCCGTGACAAGAGCACGCCACATCCAAGAACAACAAACGCACAACCTGCGACTGCCGCTCTCGCCCACACCGATGAAAGCTCGTTACGCAATGCCATAAGCGATGCGAACAATGCGATTCCAACAACAATCGGCCACACGCGACGCGTGCTACTACTAACCTGTTGCGGTGATGACGTGTCCACACGTGTGAAGCGGCCTAACTATTAATTCTCAAACGCATGCGCGGTAAACGAAGGGTTCATTGTAGCCCATTTAGCTGGTCAAATGGACAGTGAGATTTGCTAATTGCGTCTCGATCGCAGAGCCCCATTCCGACCCTTTGCATGCTGAGAAACGCTTGCTCAGGTCCCGCGGTTATTGGATCAGAATTGCATGATGTTGCGGACGCATTCCGTTTCCTAGTATGCCAATTCGACGCTCCGGCGTGTCAAACCGGTGCGAGTTGAGGTTAGGCAAACTAACCTGAGTTTGGTGCGTTCTTGACCCAAGCTTGCTTCCGAGTGCGGACCCGCATGCTAGCTCGGTGGTGTGGCAGGTGCGCCGATCTTTGTTCTGGTGCCTGTTGTGGGAGTGTTTGCAGTATTGCGGGGTTTCTTGAGGGTGTTTACCAAGGCTGGAGAGCCTACGGGTTGCTTGGGGCCGTGCTGGGTGGGCCAGCCGGAGTTCTTGCCAGCGTTGTGTTGGTTATGCTTACGCTCATGACGGTATGCGCCGTCGTGATTCTGTGTGGTGGGCATCCATTCGTGAGTGATTTCCCTGAAGAATCTCCTGTAGGCAACGAAGAACGACCTAGTTCAAAACCTGTATTGGAAGAGACGAAACAGTAATCTTGCCGACACTCGCTGTGGTACGGCAAGTCGATTGTTCGTAGAATGGAACTGCGGAAGACGAAACGAAGGGCATCTCGGCACGACCGGGAGGCTCGTTGATGAGTAAGCCGACATGGAAGACCGCCTTTGCCGGGTGTTGTTCCATGTCGGCTTTTTTTGTTTTAGGAATCACCCATCCCCGAACGCCTCAGTGATTGGAACGAACGGGAAGACTGAAGCCAACCATTGTGCCAAATCAAGTTGATCGCCGCCTAGGCAACACCGTGCGAATCCGACCTGCGACGCTTCTGCTGCTGGTTTCACCATGCGTGCTGCCCGTGGTCGTGGCTTACATTCAGTGGGCCACGGTCGGACTTCCGGCCGTGCCGCTATTTCCGAATCTTGCTCACGATATGACGACAGCCCAGGAATTTCCAGCGTGGCTGCGTGTCACGCACTACGTCAACTTCCTGTTTATCATCATGCTGGTCCGCAGCGGTCTGCAAATCCTCATGGACCACCCCCGGCTGTACTGGAACGTCCACTGCACACCGAGTACAGAATGGCTTCGACTCACGCCCATTGAAGTACCCACAGATCGAGTCTGGACTGCCAAGGAGGATTCCCGCTACTTGTCGCCGTGGATCGGGCTTCCAGGTTATCGGCACACCATTGGCATGGCCCGGCATTGGCACTTTCTCAGCGTACTGTTTTGGGTGTCCAACGGTTTTGTCTATGTGGCGCTTCTGTTCGGCACGGGCCAGTGGAAACGGCTCGTGCCGACTTCCTGGCACATCATCCCCGATGCCTGGGCGTACTTCGCCCATTACGTAACTTTCCACCTTCCCTCGGAACCCGATACGTTCATCCGTTACAACCCGCTCCAACAACTTTCGTACTTCGCGGTGGTTTTCATCCTGGCTCCCCTCGCCATCGTGACCGGCCCCTCGATGTCACCGGCCTTTACGAACCGCTTCTGGTGGTATCCGAACCTGCCCGGCAACCGGCAGGTCGGGCGGTCGCTCCACTTTCTCATCATGTGTGCGTTCGTCGTCTTTCTCGTCGGTCATGTGGCGATGGTGGTACTGACCGGCTTCGCCAAAAACATGAACCACATTGTCCTGGGGGTAAACGATACGACGATGCTTGGCCTCTCCCTTGGCATCGTGGGGGTCGGAGTCGTCGTAGCTTTGAACGCCCTTGCGAATTGGCTGGCATGGAAGCGCCCACGGGCCGTCCAGCACGTTGCGAAGGCCATCGTCACACCCGTCATGGAATATTTGCTCGACCATCCTGGGCCGCAAGCCGAGTTTCGCCGAGAGGACATCTCGCCGTTCTTTTGGGCCAACGGAAAGTTGCCCACTTGCGAGTTGTGGAAGACGTTGGCTGGAAATGAGTTTAAGGGCTACCGGCTCAAAGTGTACGGCCTCGTGGAAAACCCGGTGGATGTGTCACTGGATGATCTCCGAGGATTGGGAGAAAAGACTCAGATCACGCTCCACCACTGCATCCAGGGGTGGTCAGGCATTGCTCAATGGGGTGGACTGCCGCTGGCCGAACTGGTCAAGCTGGTCCGACCAAAGCCAGGCGTACGGGCCGTAGTCTTTTATTCTTTCGGAGAAGGAATGGAGGGCGGTCAGTTCTACGACAGTCTCTCGATGCAAAACGCCATGCGACCGCAGACCCTACTGGCTTACGAGATGAACTTCGAGCCGCTGAAACAACTGCACGGTGCGCCGCTGCGGTTGCGTGTTGAAAACCAACTTGGCTTCAAAATGGTCAAGTGGATACAGGCCATTGAGTTTGTGGAAAGCACCAAGACGATCTACCAAGGCGAGGGCGGCTACAACGAGGATCACGAATACTTTGGCGAGTTGGCGGACATCTGATGCCGTAATGATTACGCTGAATCTCGCCGGGAAATCCCATGTCACCGCACCTTTTCACCATCGGCCATTCAACCCACTCGTTTGATCGGTTTGTAGCGATGCTTACGCAGCATGGCATCCAAGTTTTGGCCGACATTAGGCGATTTCCAGGGTCACGGACGTTCCCACAATTTAACCAGGACAATCTCGCCTTGGCTTTGCCGAATGCGGGTATTGAATACCGCTGGCTTTCGGCACTTGGAGGTCGCCGTGGCAAGAAGGCGAACGGCTTGTCCAGCATTCTTGGCCTCCGTAATGAGAGTTTTCAGAACTACGCCGACTACATGCTCACCGAGGAGTTTCGAGAAGGCATCCTGGAATTGATGGAAGTCGCAGCGGGAAAGCCTACGGCATTGATGTGTTCGGAGAGTGTTTTCTGGCGATGTCATCGTCGGCTGGTGGCCGACTATCTGCTCGTGCAAGGAATTCCCGTGCGGCACATCATGCCGTCCGGCGAGTTGCGACCGCATACGCTGACCGAAGGAGCGAGAGTTGAAAGCGGGGAGTTGACGTATCCACCGCCTGAGGAGGCAACAGGTCAACCCTCATTATTTTCGGAATGATTGTCACCGCTCCGACCCCTTACTCTTTGCCTTTCTTGAGCTTCTTGAGGGCCGACCCTTTGTGGATCGCAATATGGTCAGTCGTGTCGCTCTTGATGATGTACTGCGGCTCCTCTTTGGAGGCATGATGCTGGTAGCCCTTGAAGGTGATCTCCGAGGTTACTTTCTTCTTGATCGTCCCTCGGACTCGGCCGGCTTCCGAGTTCCACGAAACGTGATCGCCGAATTTGAAATCTTGTGCCATTGACAGCTCTCCTTTACGAATTGGCGACCGTTTCTTGGGTGGAATCTCATCTGTCCGATTCGGTTCGGAACCAGCCGCCAGCGGATACGTGATGCGTTTTCCCTTCACAACGGCCCACGGACTGAGCGTGTGCTTGTCGCAGTGGGTCGCCGTCATTCGGCGAGTCCGGGCGCGTACCCGAATTCATTGCACAGCAGCAGTGGCTCGCTGTTTACTGCCGTTTGCTTTTTCGCATGTTTATGGTTGAGCGCCGTCGGTGTCACAGTGGCGTCACTTTTGGATATCATTAACTAGATGGGCGAACATCGATCCCAAGGAACCGAAGAAAGCGTCAGGAAGAGTCCTGTGGTTTGTTCCAAGTCAAGTGTCGTCGCACCATCGAATACAGCGGCTGGCTGGATACCGGCCAGCTCAACCACTGTGAAGCGTCATACTCCTGCAGGATCGGCCTAGCCAGCAACCAGCGTCTTGCAGCTACGATTGTCAATCTCCATCGCTAGACTGCTGTTCGTTTGCGTTTGCTTTATTCGACTCAAAATCAGAGTCGGGCTTAAATGCCAAGCGATGGCCAATCGCATTGCAAATCGCCTCGATATTCGCCAAAGAGGGAGCGGATCGATAAGTTCGGTTTCTAAGCCTACTTACGAGGTCTCGATGAACGCCAGCACGTATTGCAATCGCGTTGACACTTTCGCCGCGTTTGCAAGCCTCGTCAATGAGTTCGCCTAACTAAATCAAAAACGGTGGGTTTAGATTTTGGTCGATACTCATTCTGCCTAACTGGTTTTGAAACAAGGGATAGCGGCGTCCTGTTTCATGGCAATCATTTTTGTGCGCACTACACAGCTAAAGTTTTCTCAAAGAACAGTTCGCCCACAGCGTTCAAACACGGGAGTCGCTCGATTGTTTCGACGAGCAACTGCGAACTTAAAGAAATTTCGCTTCAACTCAGCAACTGCGTGTTTGTCGGACATTCAATTTTATCTTGGTCGGTGAATTTCAATCGCCAAAATGCAGCTTACGAAGGATCGTCGCAGTGAGGCTTGCGCATCCACTGTGGAAATGTCGTCGTCTGCAGGATCGGCCTAGCCAGCAACCTAGCAGCTACCACTTCCACAGGTTGGACTGAGGCAGGATTCCGGCCAGCTTTTCAATACTGCAGGTCCGCCAACGACAAATGCTTGCCAAGTCCGTTCCACGTAACGAGGCAAGCTTTCGCCGTGATCGCCACCGCGTAAAGTGGCGAAAACAAATTTAATACTAGTGTCGTTGCATCGTCTCAATCCAACTCTTGTTGGCTAATGAATATGTTCGGCTATACACAGGCAAATTATTTAGATTGACCCTTACAGGCATCAAAGTCAGCTTTCGTATTGCAAGCAATATCAACACCAACGGACTAGCAGCAACCTAGCAGCGGCCGCAGCATTTGCGAATCCCATCCATTGTGCAAGCGTCCGCTTCCCTCCGACACGCTTCTGCGACTTCCACAAGGATGTGCCTAGCTGCTAGCTTCCTAGATTCGGCTGGATTCTCTGCTAGCTCATCAACTGTGGAAAGCGTCGTACTCCTGCAGGATCGGCCTAGCAGCAACTGCCGCTTCCACAGGTTGGACTGAAGCTGGATTCGCGTCTAGCTCAACAACTGTGGACAGGTCGTCGACTGCGGGATGCTTACGGATAATCCATCCATTGTGCAAACTTCCAATTCCCTGCCGAGACGCTGCTTTCATATCTAGACGGATGACTAATCTGTCATGTCATCAGCGCGATGGAATTCTCCCAGCGACCCTTGAAAACATTTGCGCCAGTGGATGTCGGTACTTTGGACTCGCGACTCCTGGCAAAATCAACGATGTCTTCAGCGGAACCAGGTTTAGCAATAAGGTATCCCTGTGCCAGGTCGCACCCAAGTTCCGCGATGGCCACAAATTGCTCTGGTGTTTCAATACCCTCGGCTACTGTTACAATCCCTAGGTTACGAGCCAAAACTGAAATGGAATTTACCATCGAAGCGAGATTTCGATTCTTGTCGATGTCCTTGATGAACGATCGGTCAAACTTAAGAAAATCCACGGGGAAACGGTGGAGGGAAGCCAGCGACGAATGTCCAATCCCGAAGTCATCCAGTGCGATGCGTGAGCCGTAGCGCTTGATCGTCTCCAGTATTCTTAGAGCTTCCTTTGGCTCGCTCATCAATACGGATTCTGTCAATTCGAAGACAATAAGAGTAGGATCGATGCCCGCATCCTCGATCGTTTGCTGAACGCGATGCGCTAGCGTGGCATCGTTGAACTGTCGCGGTGAGAGATTAAGGCTGAAACTGCAGGTCGGTGCAACCTCGATAGAATTTGCCCACGTCAAAAGCTGGCGACAGCTTTCGAATATGGCCCAATCAAAAAGCTTGTGGATCAATCCACTTTCCTCAGCAATTGGAATGAATTCCGCAGGCGAAATATGTCCATCCTGAGGATGACGCCACCGCATTAGAGCTTCCACGCTTTTCAAGTGTCCGGTTTGGACGCAAACAATGGGCTGATACACAAGTCTTAGCTCTTGCCGTTCAATTGCTCGCGCCAAATTGACCTCTAATTGCTGCCGGCGCTGTACACGTTCTCGCATCGGTGTGTCAAACACGAGATAGCCTCCTCGGCCAACACCTTTTGCTTCGTACATCGCCACGTCTGCGTCCCTAATCATTTCATTGGCATCGGTGTATTTACCATGATTGACTACGATCCCAATGCTGGCTGTCGAGCTGACCTGCGTTTCGCCCAGGTGATAGGGTTCTTCGAGAACTGCGGCCAAACTCTCAACAACTCTCTGGACATTTTGCTCCGCATGTTCCGCAAGAACTACGACGAACTCGTCGCCGCCAAGTCGCGCTGCTAGGTTTTTAGAGTCTATGTGAACTCCCATGCCAGACCTGTTTACAAATGTCTGCAAACGCTGACCGATGTTTGCAAGAAGCTGGTCTCCGATTTCGTGACCCAAGCTATCGTTAACAATTTTGAATCGATCGAAATCAAGAAATAGAAGAGTCAAATGACGCTCGCTTACTCGATCGCTACTGAGCATGCCTTGTAGATTTGAGATTAACGCATGCCGATTAAGTAGTCCGGTGAGCCGATCAAGTTGCGAGACGCAAATGAGTTGGTCTTGGGCCGACTCAAGTTCCAGGATGAGCGCTCTTTGAGAAGCGTGTCGACGCATTTCCTCCGAGCGTCTGGAAATGAGGAGGGCAATGCAAGCTAATGCAATTAGTAGAAGATGTGCATTGGCAAATAGCCAACACGCCAGCAAAAAAGCCGAGACAAGGACTTCCGTATTGATTGATTGCAGCTTGCGAAAAATAAGCCTTCTAGCCGTTTCATAATCCCAAGAGTGGGAATGCGTCAACCGAAATGGATCGACTTATGCGTTAGGGTAGGTTATCGCTTGTTCAATACAAACGTAACTGGCAACTGTTCCGGTGGCTAGTGAGATCAGGGCGGTAACGCGGGCGATTGGGAATCCAAGTCCAGGCTTTTGGGCTGTATGCTGCGGATACGCTTTTTGATTTTCAGGTGTGTAGGGCATCTGAAACGTAAAACCGTCAACCAAGTAGGAGTTACGAGTTTTCTAGAGCCTTTCTAGATTGGATTGTGTTTGCGCGTCTTGTGCGACCTCGATACAAACCTGCTTGAGTGCAAACTCCGAGAGCTTAGCGCGAGCTCGGCAATAGAGTCCTCATCAAACCTTGGATGGGTATTTTTTGCACTACAGACTGGGCAAGCTAGGTCGTTTAGAGACCGGAAGGAACTTCCGGTTTCTAGCACTAGCGCCCTGCGGCTAATCAGCCGGAACGCGCTCGCGTCCGGTTCAGCCCGATTTACGATCGATGCCGTGGCAGCCTTAATCCTTAAGCTTTAAATCAAAGATCCCGCATCCGGTTCGGCAGCCGAAGTTTGCTGCCACGTCATGGGAGCTTAGGCCAACGTCTTCGAAAAGGTCTCCTGCGTCGTCAACATACGAGAAACTGCGAACGTCATAATTCTCTCCGAGCAGTTTCAAAAGGTAGCCAACGGAGAAGACGCGATGTGCGTTGAACTCGATTCGCTGAGGCCCAATGGGAACGGAGAAGTAGAACGTGCCTCCTGGCTGAAGCAATTGCGTTATGTTTTCGATCGCCTTGTTGTGTCCGGCGTAGTCGATGGGATCTCCGTATCGTCCTAGACCAAAATGCTCGATAGCATGGAGTGACGAAATGGAGTCACAGTACCCTCGCATGGATTCTTGGAGTTGCATCAAGTCGGCTTGTCGGAAGTGGATATTCCTGACTTTACTATTTTGAGCGCGAATATCTAGGATTTCGATTTCTCTGAAGACCGCCACGTGAGCTACGAATCCATCGGTTCTGGACCCAATATCCACATGCTTCGTTGGGTTTGCTTGAAACACTTTTCGAGCTACCAACAAGTCTTGGTGGAAGTAATGACCGGACATGGTCCCCGATTCATGGTAGCGCTCAAAGGTAATCGGATTGAGAGGGCCAAAGGGGAAGTTCGAGTCCTTTCCTCGCTGCCTCTTTAGACGAAAGAAGTCTCGAGCAAAGGCGGGGCCGCCCATTAGGGAACGCACAATGGTTTTGGGCTTGAGCCCTGTAAAGAAACTTGGTGTTCGCAAAGCAGTCATGGCAACTTGTCAGCAGAGGATCGGAAAACGAAGTTATGCGTTTGCAGCGTGTCGCGGCCCGTAGCTGCAACTTGCTGCACTTCAGGCAATAGAATTTCTCGAGATTCGCCGTTGGCGGTGAATGCGAGGTATCCTGCTTCTCGCATTATTTCAAATGTTTTGACCAGATTGGGATTGATGACGATACCGTCCGGTTGGTGTTCATTTACCGAGATCTCGATAAGCCAAATCGGTCGCGGGTCATTGGATAGGAGCTTCGTTGCACTCTGCAACATGGACAGCTCCACACCCTCGATATCGACCACGACCAGGCAGCGAATACCTTGCATTCGATTGGAAAGGACTGTATCGAGGGTGGACATTGGGACCAGCGTGAATTGTTTTTCCGATTGTCCGGCCCACCCTTCGATGAGGGAGGCGCCCGTTCCGCCGCCGAAGATCTTTGCAATCCCACATCGCGAGCCCAAGGCCATCGGGAAGATTTCGATTGAGGCTTCCATTCCGTTCAATGCAATGTTTCGCATCAAGTACTCAAGGTTTCCTGGCATCGGCTCGAACGCAATGACGTGCTTATCCTGTTGCAGGGCGATGCAGCAATAGTAGCCAATGTTGGCGCCTACGTTTACCAGCACGTCCGCATCCTTGAGCAGTTCCAAAACAACTCCGGTTTCCTCCGGTTCGAAATTCCCAGACTGCATCAGTTTGTTTCCAACGAACCAAAAACCCAGCGGATTCTTGACTGGCGGCCGGAGCGTTCTCTTGCATTCGCGATATCCTTGATAGGCAGCATTTAACTTAGGGAATCTTGCCAAGAGCTTTGTCGAACCCATTTGCTGAGCCTCCTAGCTCCATTTTCAATTAGGCGAACGGCGTACAGTGTTGGGGTGTTGTCCGGTTCGGCCCAACTTACGATCGATGCCTGTTTTTGCACGACCCCGACTAAATTACCGCAGAGACGAGGTTCAAGTCGATAGCGATAGCACATTCGGTTGGTTGCGTGCCAATTAGAGTAATTGGTTTCGCTTTCGCCGTGCTGGATGTGCTCAGGTACTGCGGTTCTCTACAAAATCCCGAGAATTATCGTAGGGGAAAATGTAACTTTTCAGGGGCCTGAAAGACACCTTGTCGAACTGGGGGTTGAATTGGCCATTGCAAACAACGAGGAGTGCATTTCGCTTATGCAGGCATTCATCAAGAATCACCCGGAACTTTGGAACGAAGTCATTGGAGAATAGGACAAACAAAGCCTTGAATGTGCGTACAGGTTGTGCGGCTAGCTAATTCCCAGATTCGACAGGATGCGTGCCTTGCCCATCAATTGTGGAAGGGTCAAACTCCTGCGGGATCAATCGCGTCGTTCGTGAGCATTTTGGGCGCAAGGGTGGTCACAACTTGGAACTAATTAGTCGGCAGGCTTTGTGCGTCGTCGTTTTTATTGTGTCTTTTGGAATCTACGCAGCGTGGCTCATGGTCTGAAGAACATGTATGGCAGGATAGAAAGGATCGACTTCTGTGTCGCTGTTCTAGACGCAAGCTTGCGCCGGGCTAGGGCGATTGCCGAATTGTTCGGGAATAGTAAGCTTTAATTTCCACAAGATTGTGCCTAGCTGCTAGATTCTCGAATTCGGCTGGATTCGGGACTAGCTCATCCACTGTGGAAAGCGTCGTACTCCTGCAGGATCGGCCTAGCCAGCAACCTAGCGTCTACCGTAGCAATTTCAAATCCCATCCATTGTGCCAAGCGTCCGCCTCCCTCCAAGACGCTGCTTCCAAAGTTTGGTCTGAGGCGGGATTCCGGCAAGCTCCTCAACTGTGGAAATGTCGTACTCCTGCAGGATCGGTCTAGCAGCAACCAGCGTCTACAGTAGCCGTAAGCTTCCCATCCCCATGTGGTCATGCCTCGATCCAGCCATCGGCCGCTTTCCACAAGTTTGACGACAACAACACTGTGGACATGGGCGCTGGCTGCCTAGCTCCGTCCATTCCACTGCCTGGCTAGAAACTACTACGGCTACGGCGCTGGCTGCTTGCTGGAGGAGTGATGCGTCGGATAGACTGGAGCGGTAAGTGGCGGGGAAGCATTATTCCCCAGGCTTCCGGGATAAAGTCCCAAACTGGGATAATAACTATTTCACGTAAGTAGTCCCGGTGTGTCGAACGAAAAGTAGCAAAGGAGATGCTGGCGATGATCGACTGGACCCAAACGGTGACGCTTCAGCAGGCGGTTGGGATGGTCTTCCTCTCGGTCGTTCTTTTGCTGGTGCTGCTGTTGACGAGCTTTGTGTACTTCTGGGTTCGGCTGAAGCAACTCCGCAGTCGGGTGGCGAATCTTGAATTCGAGATGAAGCTCGTCGCCAAGCAGGCCGGACTGATTCCGAAGAGTCAGTAAAAAGTAATCCCGAATACTTGAACTGCAAACATCAAAGGGGCGGTTGTGGCCGTGAAAACATCGAAGGTTATTGGACGCCGATGCCTTCGGTTCGAATCACTCGATGCCGTGTTAGCGGACGCGGAGCACCTCGCAGCTGTCGAATCAAAACAGCTTGGTAATTGGACGCTCGGGCAGATCCTCATGCACTTAGCGACGGTGTATGAGAAATCGATTGACGGTACCAACTTCAGGCCGGGATGGCTCCTTCGATGCTTGGGAAAGCTCATTGTGCCTCTTTGGAAGCACTGGGCGTTGCGCCGAGGCATTCCTGCGGGCATTCGCCCGCCCGCCTTCATGTTCAAGGAGGTCGCCCCGCCAGATCAGGTGACCACGGAAGAGGGCCTGAAGGCGTTCCGCAGGGCCGTTAGCCGACTAAAGACGGAGAGTCATCGGATTGGGAGCAGTGCTTCGGCGTGTTCACGCGTGAAGAGTGGGACCGGTTCCACATGCGGCACGCCGAGTTGCACCTGAGCTACATCGTGCCGGTGATCGAGTAGGAACTGCATTGTTGTTCTAGGGGCGAGCTTTGGCGTCCGCTTCCTTCCGACACGCTGCATCCATAACCAAACGCTTTGCCTATCTCCCGTGAACTACTCAAACGGATTGGCTGCGTATTCAAAATGATTGCATCCTAGTTTCCCTCGGCATCAGTGGCGTTTCTTCCGGACTATAATTTCACGAAAAACCCTTGGAATTTTGCTGCTTCCTGTCTTCTAACCAGCAATTCTCAGTTCAATCAGCCTTTGGCACGTATAACACCTACCCTCAATACTATTCAGGGTACGGACGGGGTTTTTCCCCGTTCGGTTTCTCACTTCGAATCGGCCGATAGGGAGTGACATCGGCGTCGGTACGCTTTCGTCTCGGCGAGATTGGCGAATTGGTTGGTTGGATGAAGGACCGAGTGTGCGTGGCATCTGAAAAAAATGTGGAGCAAGGTGGCGGTCACGGCTAGTTCATCAACTGTGGACAGGCCGCTGACTGCTTCGGCGCGTTGACGAGTAGATTATCGCGGAAAAAAGGAATCCGTTTGTTGCGGAGAATCAAACGTTGGTGGAGCCAGATAGTTCGTTCGCGATCGTAGGGTTGTCGCATCCAAGTTTGTGTCATACGAATCTGATCCGGGATTTCGTCCTGCGTTGCCTATAGTTGTTCCAATTCCCCGGGTAGTTCGGTCAGTGACTCAATCGTGATGTCAATCGTTGGGCCGAGCGGAAACACTTGCTGTCCGGAGCGTGCGACGAAAGCAGTCTTCATCCCGGCCCATGCAGCTCCCGCCACGTCCCACCCGTGAGCGGCGACGAGTAGGCACTCGGAAACATCGGCTTCGACCTGGCCCGCCGCCCAGCGGTAGACTTCGGCATGCGGCTTGTACTTCCCCACTTTTTCGATACTGAGCAGTCCGTCGAATAAATTCGTAAGCCCGGCGTGCGTCATCTGCTCGACCATCGCCACCTTCGAGGAGTTGGTCAGCGTGAACAGCCGGTAGTTGGCGTTCCGCAGGCGTTCAATCGTCGGGACAACGTCGGGGTGGGGCGGTAACTTTCGCATGGGCGCGATGGCTTCCTTGGAAGCATCTTCGGACAACTCGACTGCGTGGTTCTTGGCTACCATGCGAAGGCACGCCGCCCCGATCTCGGCAAAGTCGAAATATTTATCTGCAACGGTCGTCGCGAGAGAATATTGGAGGAGCGTCGTGAACCACAACTGAACAAGCTCCGGACGACCGCCGAGGGCCTTCCCGACGCTCTCGTTCACGGGCGTAAGGTCGAGCAGCGTCTCGTTCACGTCGAACAAAATAACCTTGGGCCTTGCCATTTGTATCCCCTCTCCGATCCCACGCAAAAAGTCTCAGTTACTTCCACTATTCAACTTCAACCTAGTCATTTCGGCAATAGTCTACCGCACGAACTACGGTTTCTCCTGCGGGTCATTGGTTCCCACAACAGAAGCGGGGATTTGACTTTCGCGGGACTCTTCCTACACGCAAACTTCCGATCCACAGCTAGCCCATCAACCGTGCGAGCGTCGAACTCCTGCAGGATCGGCCTAGCCAGCAACCTAGCAGCTAAGCCAATGCATTTCACTTAGGCGTCAAAGGCTGCTGCATGAACGACGAGCATCGTGAAATTATCATCGGCGATTTTAGAGTCATTCGCCAACTTGGCGCTGGCGGCATGGGCATCGTCTATCTAGCGCGTCAGGAGTCACTTGACAGACTAGTGGCTCTCAAAGTGCTGGGGCAGGCTTTGCAATCGCCGAATGCCATTTCCAGATTCAAACGCGAATCCCAGGCCGTCGCAAAGCTCAACCATCCATCCATTGCGAGCGTTTATTACGTCGGGCAAGTCAAGCAGATTTGCTACATGGCCATGGAGTACATCGATGGCATCTCGCTGCGTGAAGCAATCCAGCGTCTAGCCCACACATCTCAACCTGAAAGCAGCCTAGATGCTGTTCTGCGCGCACTCGATGATTTGCAAGGAAATGAAGTTCGTTTTGATGCCTTGGATGAGCAGGACACGGTAGGCTACCAGTCAACACCGGAGCCAACAAATCCATACAAAAGCCCGCAAGCCGAATCAATTGTTGCCACTGACCCACACATTCGCCGTTCCTGCGAAATTGTACGCGACATAGCGTTGGCCCTTCACTATGCGCACGAGCAAGGAGTCACGCACCGTGATGTCAAGCCGGAGAACATCATGCTTTCACGAGAAGGCAAGATATTTGTAATTGACTTCGGGCTAGCCCGATTCCTTGAAGACAACACGCTAACCAACACTGGCCAACTCGTTGGAACTCCCCTGTACATGTCACCTGAGCAAGTCGCAGCAAGAATAACTGTTGACCATCGCACCGATGTCTATTCACTTGGTTTAGTCTTGTACGAATTACTAACCCTATGCCCACCGATCCAAGCACCGAATCGAGAAGCCTTGCTCGCAAGAATTATCACTAAACAACTCGAACCACTATCGTTCCAAAACCCCAAAGTTCCAAAGCCTTTGGAAGCAATCACGCATATGGCTACAGCCAAGGACCCAGATGAACGATATAGTCAAGCGATGGAATTTGCTGCAGATATAGATAGATTTCTGACTAACGCCCCTGTTATTGCACCAGCGCTTCGATACGCATTTGACGACCATGAGATTCTAGCATCTCGGCCGAGCTGGATCTTTACGCTCTCCGTAGCGATACTCTCCATTGGCGCGGTTTACACCATTAGTTTTACCATCCTACTTCAGCAAATGTGGGGAGTTTTTTCTCGTACGCTTTCAAATACTAGAGGTTGGACTGCAGTTCTACCCTCATTGCTCGGTGTTCTTCCATTCGTCTTATCAATACCGCTAGGATTGGGGTTACTATCCGCTAGGATCTGGGCCTATTGGTTCGCATTACTCGGAACTCTCGCCACTTCTGTTGCGTGATTCGCAGCGATCGCTTTAATGTCTACTCGCGTAAGTGAACGAATTAACCGACCTATTGAAATATATACGCCACTTTTCATTCTTACTTTCATCCTACTCGCCGCTGTGGCGGTTTTTTTTAAACTGACAAGCAAACCTGTCAGAGGATGGTTTTTGCTCGCCAATAGCCACCGCCGTCAACATGCTCTATTTAAAAAGTAAGCGACTACAATTAAAAAAACTCGTACATAACCCTGTCCAGACTCGCGACAACCACTCGCGGCCTTTAATAAATGGGACCACATGGACAGATAAAGCCATGCACGTTGAATGCTGCCCGTCAGCTCAATGTGGTTTCGCCTGGTAGCCAAGATCAGTTGTAAAACAACCACAAGCTCAGGCAAGCTGCGTGGTTCAGGCCGGTCTCTAACATCTCCCTTTACCTGTGCTGCCAGCCGCATTGCCAATGGACACCGCCCTCACTTTGCACGTGTTCTCCTTCGGGACAATCAACTCGCAACAAATTTACCGCTCCAGCGTTTCGCCGACCCTCGGTCCCACAAAGGACACGCCCATCCATGGGCGAACCTCATCCGAACCCCCCGGCTCCGCTTCCGTCCGCTTAACGCCCGTCGCTGAGCCATTTACCAGTGATTGTGTAGATCAATTGCTTCTCGTTTTCTTTGCACTGATCGCAGAACTGGAGGGCGCAGTCGTTGTCTTGGAATCTACCCGGACGACTCGCATCTAGGCATAGGATGAAGGCGAAGTCCGTACGTTTTGTCACCCATTCTTCCATCATCTCGGTGAAAGCCGGGCGATCCTCGCTGTTAAGTCCCGACTTCCCCGCATCGGAGAACTCGCGGATAATGTCGACACCATTATTTTTTGGCCCATTCTCGAACCTGATCTTGTTGAATAGGAATGGAATTTTCTTGCCTGTCCTGCGCCGAATGCCGATAGTAGGCGATTGCTCGCACGCGCTTGGGTGCATCGGCATCTTCAATCGCGTCTGATTCCCACCACTGTTTCATGTTATGCTTCCTTGGGTCGTTGCTCTGACGCCAGGATCACCGCTGGCCGTCGACTACGACCACACAGTTACCTCTTGTGGAAAGGAAGCTCAAGCGGATGTGTGGAAATTAACGCTAGCTCTATGAGAAGGCGACTAAATCGCGGGAATAAAACCCACCATGTGGACATCGGAGCCGTTGCTGAAACTAGAGTCAACTAAGACTAAGTCCCCAATTTCAACGCTTTCACTTGGTAGTTAATACTCCGCATTCGCTGTATTGAGACAGATTCGAACCGACAATAGAAATTAACGGGAAATGTATGCTGGGGAAATTTCTTCTACCCGAGGTCCGGGACTTAATTGCCAGTGGTGACGAAGTGACGCTTAGTGAAATTCTAAATCGTTGGTCCCCTGCTGACGTCGTCGAGCTGTTTGATGAACTGTCGGACGACGAAGACCTGGCCGGCATGAAAATGATGTCTGGGCCACAGCGAGCCCGGGTCTTCGAGTACCTTGGCCGGCGTTCGCAAAAACACTTACTTGCAGCATTGCCTCCGGAATCCGTTCGATCGCTACTCAATGAAATCGCTGACGACGATCGAACTGCAATCCTTGAAGAACTTACCGCGTCTGATCGTGAACGACTGCTCAACCTCTTGTCCGACGAGCAGAGAAACATAGCGGAACTGCTGCTTACCTACCCGGAGAATAGTGTCGGCCGATTGATGACACCGCATTTTGTGGCAGTGCTCCCCCACTGGACAGTGCAGCATGTCCTTGACCACATTCGACAACATGGAAAGGATAGCGAGACGCTTAACGTGGTTTACATCGTTGACCAAGATCACAAACTGATCGACGACCTTCGGATTCGAAAGATACTGCTTGCAAAGCCATCCCAGTACTTATCGGAAATCCTTGACCACAATTTCGTTGCACTCAAGGTCAACGATCCCAAGCGAGAATCGGTCGAGGTCTTCCGGCAATACGATCGCAGTGCATTGCCGGTGGTCGATGAACAAGGGAAGCTCTTGGGGGTTGTCACTATCGACGACGTAATTGATATCGCAGAAGAATCAGCTACGGCAGACATACAAAGGCTTGGCGGTCTCGAAGCTTTGAATGAACCTTACGATACAACGCCATTAATTACGATGATTCGGAAACGGGCTGTGTGGCTTGTCGTCCTATTCCTTGGCGAAATGCTAACCGCGACTGCAATGGGCTTTTTTGAAGTTGAGATTCAAAAAGCGGTTGTGCTCGCGTTATTCGTTCCACTTATCATTTCAAGTGGCGGCAACTCCGGTTCGCAAGCAGCAACGCTTATCGTGAGAGCGTTGGCGCTAGGCGAAGTACGATTGCGAGACTGGTTAAGAGTCTTTCGACGCGAAGTGCTTTCAGGGCTCGCCCTTGGATGCACACTCGGTCTGATAGGGTTTACGCGAATAGCAATTTGGACAACGTTTACCGACATCTATGGGCCTCATTGGTTTCTAGTTGGTCTGACGGTTGGCTTCTCGCTGGTCGGAATCGTTTTGTGGGGAACGATTGCTGGAGCAATGCTTCCATTTGCACTGAAGCGACTGGGGTTAGACCCTGCAACGTCGTCTGCACCACTCGTTGCAACGCTCGTGGACGTAACGGGTTTAGTGATCTACTTCACGGTTGCAATTATTCTTCTGAGAGGCACCTTGTTGTAGGAACTGAGTGCACTTATTTTCTTGAGCGAATCGTCATATCCAATCGCATCTTATTCCGACGGGTTCATGTTATTCTTCCCTAGGTCGTTGTTCTGACACCAGGATCGTCACTGGTCGTCGACTACAACCACACAGTTACCTCGTGTGGAAAGGAAGTCCTATCGAGTCCGGATTTCCGTCTCGCCAGTTGCTAGCTCAACCCGGCGTGTCAAACCGGTGCGAGTTGAAGAGAGGGCCAAGCACTATCGTTTTTCCAGATTCTTTGTCCGAAGCTCGGTCAATTCTTGGACTTCAGCTGCCATGCGACAGTCTGAGACACTGCTTACCATCGACAGCTCCAAGCTTCAGTTTGTGGGGAATCACGAATTGGTTAGTGGGAGGGTATGGAAATCCGCTCTGCAACGCGCACCTAGGCAAATTTGTGCGTGGGGAGTTACACTAGTGCTTTGTTACAGCTTAATTTTAGGATAGACGGACGTTAATTTAAGGCGTGCATCGCCGACCTTCATTTGCCATTCGATTCCGCGTTGGGTGTTGTTCACATCTTCGTGCCAAGCAGTCGTTTCTCGTCTCAAATCGATAATGGGACGTGCCACCCGGGTGCCAGAGTTTGCTTAGCTTTCTAGATGCAGAGGCTATACGACCACTTTGAACGGTAGAGAAGTAGAGAAAGGGTGCTGAGTGATTGATTCGCCAATAGGATCTTCCAAAGATGGTTGTGATCGTGAAACGGACAAACCGGAAACGAGCCTCAGTGCGAACATTTTCGCGGAGTTGGTAGAAAGATCCTTGTCGTCGACGATATTAGGGTCGCAAGGGTTACGCTTGAACGACTGTTGAGCAGCATGAGACAGAAGGTTCGATCGGTCGAGAGTGCACGAATGGCCTTGGACTCTGTTAACCAAGATCCACCTGATTTCATCATCTCGGACATTGGCATGCCTGAGATGGATGGTTATGAATTGACTCGGCGAATACGTTCGAATCCTCTGTTAAACAACGTGATTTTAGTGGCGTTGACGGGTTATGGTCAATCTCGCGACCAGCAGCTTGCCAAAGCAGCTGAGTTTGATTGGCATCTGACGAAACCAGCTAAAGTGAATGACCTACAAAATCTTCTCCTTCGTCACGTCGCTAAAAATTTCTAGAAGTGCTTTGGGGTCGAGCGGCTTCACCAAGTGGTAGTCGAATCCCGCTTCAATGGTTTTCTGGCGCGATTCCTCTTGCCCCCAACCCGTCTGGGCGATGACGACTACCTTGTGCGAAACTTCTTGAGCTCGAATCCAGCGACTCACCTCATACCCGTTCAGTTTTGGCAACCTGATATCCAACAGCACGACCTCCGGACTGAAGCTTCGGGCAATAGCGACGGCTTGTTCGCCGTCAAAAGCAGTTTCTGTTTGATGCCCGAGCCGTTGCAAAAGCACCGAGAGCGTTATAGCGCTGTCGCGATTGTCATCCACGATGAGGATTCGTAGCATCAATAGTTTTCCACGGTTTTGGACGCCATCTTGTCAGCGAGTGAACAAAAACTGTTGTACTCAGTACGCGAATTTCACCGCGACTCGCATCCGAATAACCAACAGTTTGAAACAAAGTTAACAAGACGTACCAGAAATTCCTGGTCGTCCGGCCCGATTTACGCAACTCCAATCCTTGCGGGTCGCGTCATCGACTAACGGCCCAGGATCGTTCTATTTCCGATCATGTTTCCGCCAACTCTTCCGTTAACGTCAACTTGACCGCCTTGATAGGACGAAGTTCCATAACTTTGGGTCGTGACGTCGTTGTATCCGTAGTTACTTGACCCGTAGTTGCTTGATCCGTAGTTGCTTGATCCGTATTGCTGCGACGATGGGTATCCGTAAGCAGAATCTGAGTGAGTGGAGTATCCGGAATTGAAATTGTTGCAAGCAGACTGTTGAACGGGCGCGCAACAGTTCTGAGCTCCACCATTGCGAGCTCGTCGATGGCGATGACCAGCTTCACTGGTATCACAAAAACCGGCGACGCAAGCTGCGGCGACCAAACCAATACTGAAAAATCTTCTAAACATCATTTTCCCCTTCAAGGAACGCTTCTTTCGACTCGGGCAACGACGCCCGGAATCGTTGTGGTTGAGACAAGCGACGTCATAGAGCACGTTGCCGCTTACTCGATTGAAGGCCTATCCTCCAACCAAATCTGCCAAGAAGGCAAACGCTGTGCCATGTTGAGGATCGCAGCCGAGAACCCCAGCGATGTGACGACTCGCGGTTTCCGACCGACCAATTTGCTGAGTGTGAGTACGAACTGGTTGATCGTCCGGCAAGCACGGTGGCGATGCTCTTCGTTTTTGTATTTTCTTCGAGGGAACTTGCACGTTAGGCGCAGCGTTTGCTTTGCGTCAAATCCCGTTGGTATACCAGTAGTTGGTACGCCGAGCATTTGGTACCTATTTCACTATCTTGGAGCTTACGATGCCACTCAACGACTTAGCAGACCTTTTTCACGACGAACTAAGAGACATTTTCAGCGCTGAACGCCAGCTCGTTGAAGCACTTCCAAAGATGGCGAAGAAGGCGTCAAGCGAAGAGCTAAGGACTGCGTTCGAAGACCACCTCGAACAAACGCGGGTTCAGGTAACTCGAGTTGAGCAAGCCTTCGCCGATACCGGCAAGCCAGCACGCGCAAAGACCTGTGAAGCGATGAAGGGATTGATCAAGGAAGCGTCTGAGATGATGGATGAGAAAGCATCGCCCGAGGTAATGGATGCCGCCCTGATCGCTTGCGCTCAGAAAGTGGAGCACTACGAAATTGCAACCTATGGGACTTTGTGTACTTGGGCCAAGCTTCTTGGTTACACCGACGCGCTCGAATTGCTGAAGCTGAATCTGAACGAAGAGGAAGAAACGGATGAAGCCCTATCGGCCCTTGCAGAAACGGTCAACGCAGAAGCTCAGGCTTAAACAGCGTGCCGTTCGAATTCTATCTAGGCATGGCTTTTGCCCGATGAACAACACACTTTCTCAAAAAAATGGATCAAATAATGTCAAACACCAATCAATCGCGGGATGGCTCCTTCATGACACAGGAAACGCTACGAGGGGCGGGCGAGCAATTATCGATGGCCGCCAACATGGCAAAGGAAACCGCCATGGAATGCGGCACACATTACGTTACAGAACCTGCGAAGGACCTAGTGGGGTTGCTGCAAGACTATGCGAAATCAAGACCCGAAGTGGCCGCTGTCTGGTGCTTCGGTCTTGGAATGCTCATTGGATGGAAATTGCGATCGTAAATTGAATGGTTCCCTCAGAACTTCTTGACAGGAGTTCCGAGTTTTCAATTTTGATTTAGCAATTGAGCCTAAGGCGCTAGCCGATCGATCACGAAAATCGCATTGCGATTACGGCTCAATAAAATCGCGACTTTCATGTGGAAGGACATCTCAAATGGTTCCATTCCACTTGAGGACTCGATGTTTACCCGTTTCAAATTACTCAATGTAGGACTTTTTCATAATGGTTGAAAACAAATTGTTACACGGCAATCGATCCGACTCGCGAAGCGAACCTGTTAGGCATTCCGAAGGAGGGATGGCAAAGGCGATCGAGGAACAAACAGCCAAATTGCCGTCGGATCTTTTTCTTTGGGCTGCCGGGGGTTCCATCCTTTGGTCGCTTGCGCTGAAGACGACCGGAAAAACTCATCAGTCACTCTTCGTTGGTCAATGGGTAGCGCCATTCTTGATCCTCGGACTCTATAACAAGTTGGTCAAAGTTGCGGGCTCCGATCGAATCTCGCGTTAAACAAATACCTGTTTCATTACTTGACCATCTTTTCCTGGATCGGCGCCGAGGCTTTTATGGAAGCTAATTTCAATCGTCGAGATTTTATCTCGACATCTAGCGGTGCATTAGTCGGTGCATCCTTCGTGAAAACAGATGAAAGGCAAGAGCATATAAATGTGGAAACCGCTCTACCTCAAGTCGCCCCATCTGATTCTCCTGTAGCGGGCCGAACACATCTGTTGGCACTTAATGTAAATGGGAAAAAGCACTCTGTCTCGATCGATGTCAGAGCAACGCTTCTTGATTTGCTTCGTGAGCAGCTAGCTCTGACCGGAACGAAAAAAGGTTGTGATCACGGGGCTTGTGGCGCATGCACGGTGCACGTTGCGGGTCAAAGAGTTCTTGCGTGCTTGACGCTTGCAGTGACTCTTCAAGACGCGGACGTAAAGACCATTGAAGGAGTCTCGGATGGTAAAGAACTCCGATCGTTGCAAAATGCGTTCGTTGAATGCGAAGGTTTTCAGTGCGGCTACTGTACTCCCGGACAAATCATGTCAGGTCTCGCTTGTATCCAAGAAGGCCACACCGAAAGCGACGTCGAGATCAAGGAATGGATGAGTGGCAATCTTTGTCGATGCGGTGCGTATCCCAATATCGTCGACGCAATCAATGCCGCGAAAACCAAGAATTCAGAGGCGTAACATGCAAGTTTTTCGATTTAAAACTGGCGACTCCGTTGAGTCAGAAGTTCAAGATTTCGGAAGTTCGGAGGGCGCGATGTACCTTGCTGGAGGTACCACGATGCTGGACTTGATGAAGTTGGACGTTCTGCGGCCAGATTCTCTCGTCCACATTTCTTCGCTGGTCCACAAAGGAATTGAACGTTCCAAGGACAAAATCCTTGTCAGCGCTGGTATGACAATGAGCGACGTTGCCGAACATGCGTTGATCGTCGAGAACTTTCCGATGGTATCTGAAGCGTTGCTCCTTTCCGCGAGTCCGCAGATTCGCAACATGGCGACGATAGGTGGAAACTTACTTCAGAGGACACGATGTCCGTACTACCGCGACGTAACTTACCGCTGCAATAAACGTGAGACGGGAAGCGGTTGCGATGCCATCGGAGGTGTGGATCGAATGATGGCAGTGCTAGGCACGAGCGAAAAATGCATTGCAACGCATCCATCCGATCTGGCAGTGTCTCTGTCCGCGTTGGCCGCAGTTGTCCACGCGCAGGGGGCTAGAGGGAAGCGGACGATCCCGATTCGCGAATTCTACATCGCGTATGGAGAAGATCCAATTGCAGAGAATATCTTGGAGAATGGGGAGCTGATAACCGCTATTGAGCTGACGATCAAGCCGGCCGCGAAAAACTCTCTCTATTTGAAAGTGCGAGATCGTGCGAGCTACGAATTCGCACTTTCGAGCGCCGCAGTCGGCTTGGAGCTCGAAGAGGACACCATTCGCAGTGCCAGCATCGCACTGGGTGGCGTAGGAACGAAACCTTGGTTTGTTGCAGAGGTGGAGTCGTTTTTTGTAGATCGAAAAACGACTCGCGGAACCATAGAAAAAGCGGCAACCCGACTAGCGAAAAAATAAACAGATACAGGATGAACCATAAATGCGCAGGCGTAAATGTGCCGTTCATTCCATCGAGATGATTCAAATCAATATGGAAGAATTTGTTGTAGCCTTCTTGCAGTGAAAGGGCTTTGCTATGCTGAAGGTATATCGTGAGTGGGATAAAGGTCAACAAGCCGA
>JANMHA010000058.1:0-2105 GCA_031374925.1 Pirellula sp.
TGGTTTGCGAAGCAACTGAGACTGGCTGTAAATCGCGAATCAAGGACTCGACCAACGGCCATAAATCCAACACCCGACACTGCAGTTTGAGACCAATTTCCGATTGGAGATGAGTGTTTTCCTCGATGATTTTCTTGACCATTCCGTCAAGCTTCTCGATGTTTCTTTGCAGCGTTTTGAACAAGACTACCGAATCATCTTCGTCACTTTGGTGAGGCAGAATCATTTGCAAGACGCTTGCAGACAAAGATATCGCATTAATTGGCGTTCGCAAATCGTGGATGACGAACGCAAGGTATTCTTGACGACGGAGCTGTGTTTCCATCGCTTGACAAACCGCGTAGGACTGAACTGCGATACCAATCGCTCCGTTGAACAGGCGATTTAGAACATGGAAAACCTCGCCCTGCAGAGCGATCGCATTGCGATCTGCAAGATCGTGAATGCAGCCCCTTAGTATGTTGTATTCAGAAACAATTTCTTCGATGTCAAATCCATCGGACAGCCGCTGCATTCCATGCGAGGCAGGACTGGTGACTCCAATCGACTCAGGGATAGAGACTTTGTTATCTGAGCGCAAAGCAACGCATAATTCGTCAAGGAATTTTGGGACATGATCGTTGAGCCTCGGAGTCTCGAGTTCCTCGGCAGATGGAATTTGTCGAACTTGCTCCCGCCATTGCATGAGAAGCAACTCTCGATCGCGATCGATTAGAGTAGCCAAGGCATTTAGGTTTGCTAGATTCAATTGTGGTTCCAGTATTTTGTTGGTTCGACATATTGTTGCGTCGGAAGTGGTTGGCAACTTAGACTTGATCAAGTCAATTTATCTGAAACGGTCGACAAGATCTCTTTTACTTTGCTGAAGCTAGAGGGTTTTACGAGATGGTGATTGAATCCGGCGTCCAGCGAAAGACGTTTGTCTGTTGCCGTGCCGTAGCGTTGAGACAGTGCAGCAACACTATACTGTATTTGATTCGCCATGCGGCGGCGATCATCTTAGAAGCTTGCTCGGTTGCAGTATTTGGACCCGGCAGGCTTTTTTCGTTGGCTATTTGAATCATACGACAACCTTCGGATGCGATTGTCATCTAGAAGGCAAGAGAACTTACTCTCACCTCGACCGCCGGCGTCTTGGAGGGGAAGCGGATGCTTGCATAACGATCCACAAAACCCGACCAATCAGTACGGAAATACTTACCAAACGAACGGAAAAAATGGGTTTCAGTCACCGGCAATTTAACGTCAGGGTCAGCCGATGTAAGCTTGTCAACTAGCCCTTAACCTCTAGTAGCATGATAAGTGATTTCGAGTTTTTTTCGTTCACAGAAAGAACATGCTCTTCGATCCGACTATCTTAGCAAAAGCTAGGCCTTTCGTTTCGCAGAAATTGCAAGGATCTGTTGCAACTGCTCGAGCCGTGCAGGCTTGACCAAGTGGTGGTCGAATCCAGCTTGAAGTGTTGCTAAACGGTCTGTGTCCTGTCCATAACCCGTCAAAGCTACCAAAACTACGTTTTTCATTTCCGGGTGTTGCCTGATGCGTTTCGCAACTTCATAGCCGTTCATGAGCGGCAAGCCAATGTCCAAGAACACCACATCCGGAACATACTCGAGGGCTGCGTTCAGTGCTGTCGGGCCGTCGTGAGCCGTACGAACATCATGCCCTGTTGCTCGAAATAGCATTCCCAACGTCTCGGCCGAATCAACGTTGTCATCCACCACAAGCACTCTCAATAATCGCGAGGTCGGCAATAATATGTCCGCGACTAACGGCGGCAGAGTGTCAGACGGCAGCGACGGCAACCGCACGACGAACTCGCTTCCTTGTCCTATTACGCTAGATGCCTCGACTTTTCCTCCGTGCAGTTCCGTGAGCCGTTGCACCAAAGCTAGTCCGATCCCCAGTCCACCTTGTGAACGGTCCAAGGATCGTTCTGCCTGCGTGAATATGTCGAAAATGTATGGGAGTAATTCCGCAGCTATTCCGCTTCCATTATCTCGCACGCGAATGACTACTTCGTCAAGGCGCGGGGGCAAGAGCTTTCCGAACGGCTGGAAGTTTCTGCTTTCGGCAGATGGTTGAAACTCCCCGCTCGACTCTTC
>JANMHA010000074.1:0-1992 GCA_031374925.1 Pirellula sp.
GAAATCGACTTCACCGGTGCTGGTGTTACAAACGACCGGATAGTTCCAGCCGGTGAGCTTTACGGCCCAGCCGATTTTCTCACCAACAAACAATTTAGCCGGTCCATAGACTGGTGCTGGCAGCTTCAAACGCGAGCAAGCTGACTGAATAGCCAACGGGTCGCGGACTTGAGTACGAACGGTCACGATGTGTGACATAAAACCCTCCCTTACATAGAAGTGAAAACGGAAAAGAAAGCTGGCAGAGATACCACAAGCCGTCGAGATAGCTGTTGGCGAGAGTGGCCAATAGCAATGGTTTCCCATCACCTTATATGACGCGTTTCGGGCTTGGATTTAGGTGAATCGACTACCACCGCGCACAGAATCTCTTTGAACTGCTGGCTCCAGTGTGACTCCGCAAGCGGAATGGCATAGCATCCCAGGCGGTGTTAAACCAACCTACCTAAAGGACCACGGCTACGAGGTCATCAATCCCGCACTCGATGATAAGTGACGGCGCGGGGCATTCTTTCCAGCCACGTTTTTAAGCCTTGGTGCAGACGAAGTACCGGCATGGAGCGTTCGGGGGGAATGGAGTTACTGAGACACAGGATTGGAAGACTCTACCTCGGCAGACTGCCGTTTTATGTCGTTATACTTTTTTCCCTTGAGCGATGCACCTTGAGTGCAGAGCACGTATTTCCTCTAGCGATTGGCGCATGCTCTCCAATGCCGCTTCTGCGTCTTTTGGAACCTCACAGAGCTCGGCAGCACTCTCTGACCACTTTTTTAACTCTAGCAGCAGAGACTTAAGCGTTTGGGACGGATACTGTTTGGCACGTACAAACTCAATCGCAACTTCACAACGCCTTATCCACTTTACGGCTTCGTGAGCTACCTCTTCAATCGCTGATGCCTTGTCCGGAGGGTCAGGTTTCCTGCCATGCGATGCTTTTGGCTTGCCTGGATTGAGTTTGGCAAGCACATCTTTGATAAAAGAGTGAAGCCGGGGTTTTGAATAGTCGTTGTCTGCTGCGAACTTGGCAAACGCGTATCGAGCTTCGCTAGCGGTATCCCCATACTCCTTGACCGGGCCCTTAATCGTAACCAAATATCTGACGTAACCACTGTCGAGCGGTCGTTTAGATTTGCTGAATCTAAGCTTGCAAAACTTTTCGAATTCTTCGGAGGGGTACTCTTTGTAGAAAGCATGTCTTTCACGCACGGTACGTTCGTTGATTCCAAGCTTGATTGCGATTTCTTTGGCACTCAAGTTGCTATCCGATATTTTGCGGCCCATGTCCCAATGGGATTGCAGGGTATCCAGTATCTGCGCAACCTTGGGGTCGGCTTTCGCTGAGGCAGTTGGCTTCGAGCTCGGCTTTTTGGGTTTTAATTTCGGCATATTTCTTCGTCGAAGCGGGCAATTGAGTATGGAAAACAGCGTTTGTGCCTTCAAACGACTGCGGCTAACCCTCAACTTACCAACTCGGCGAGTATTTGTGGCGCCCGTGGAGGTCCAAACGACTTACACACGCTCACACGCGCGCACCCGATATGGCAAATTCGACATTTTTCCAGTTGCGGATGGCCTCGGTCGTTTGTCCGCCCATGTTTCTACGACAGAGAATCGTTTTCTTCCGGAAATGCACTGCCTCGACCAAATACGCTACGGAGAAGTTATTTGGCTTCAACCACCAAGTGCGTCGCTCAGGGGGCTCCAGTCCAACCAAAGTGTATTCAGGTAAGTAGACGTGGATAACAAGGGCTGATCGATGCCGCATGGCATGATGCAGAAAAGTCGGGCTACGGCCAAAGTGTTGTCCACACTGGTTCTGCCGTTGAAAGCGATTTCTTTGTCTCGCAAAGCGAGACAAGTGTGAGCCGTGCATGCTTGCGATGAAACTCTCGCCATGGTTTGGCAACGCATTCGGCCAACTGCATTTGCGAACTGTCGAACCTGAATCTTTCGACCGCCAGGCAAGGATCGATTTCGTTTTGCTTGGTAAA
>JANMHA010000091.1:0-11399 GCA_031374925.1 Pirellula sp.
CGCCGGTGCTCTCGTTCCAGAGGGCAAAATCATCCCACCCAACTCGTTGGTTATGGGCGTTCCAGGAAAAGTGGTTCGTGAAACCAACACTGTCGATGCAGAAATGATTCAGCATGGATGGAAACACTATGTCGAAACCAGTCAACACTACAAAGCAACTGAGTCATGAGCAAACGGCACGAAAACAACTCCGCACCGACCGAGCTAATCCCGGGCGATATCGAATACGAAATGGGGATCCCCATCCCCGGCATCATTCTAGAGAAAGAACGTTGGGTTCAAACGGCCATCAAAAAGCTGCCGGAAGATGCTCCACTCGATTTCAAAGCCATCTTCGGCCGTGTAGCACCCATTGCAATCGACATCGGTTGCGGCAACGGTCGCTTTGCGATTTCCTCTGCTGTCAGGCGACCAGACTGGGATCACGTGGCGTTTGATATTTTGCCGGCGGTCATTCGATACGGAACCCGACGAGGTAACCAGCGAGGACTTTCCAATTTGCGGTTCGCGGTTTGCGATGGTTGGCGGTTTCTTGAATCCTATCTGACCCCAGAATCGGTCCAAGAAATTCATATTTACCATCCGCAGCCCTTTGCCGATCGAATGCAATCCAGTCGCCGCATGTTAACGCCCGATTTTCTGGGCCTGATGCATAGGTGCTTAAAGCCAGACGGCCAAGTCTTTTTGCAATCGGATCAACGGGACTATTGGGACTACATTTGCGGCATCATGGGGCGAGTATTTAATTGGCAAGAAGTCCAAGGACGTTGGCCAGAGGACGAACACGGTCGCTCGCGCCGCGAAGTTTTATCGATCGAACAGGGACTTCCTATTTTTCGAGGCACCGGCAAGAAGCGGGCTGACCTGACCACGGAAGAGTTGCAGACGTTGATCGCTGATTTGCCACAACCCAAGTTTCGGGTCGAGGGCTCGGGAGATTCCGGTGGCCACAAGCGATCGGCATGGAAGCCAATGCGCCGCGATCGCAATCGACGAACATAGGGTAAAGCGATTAGCGATCGGCGATGGGCGATGAGGTACGTGTGGCACGCCCCAGAGCGATTAGCGATGGGCGTGGGAACTAAGGCAAATGTTTCTAGCGACTCACCACGCCCTTCGTAAGCTCAGGGACGTGCCACACGATGTTGAACACCTCATCCGCGATTACCAATGCATGACAAATCCGCCATCGACGTTGATGGTTTGTCCCGTCACATGCGAGGCCCGGTCCGAGGATAAGAAGACAATCATGTTGGCAATATCGGCAGGCGTTTGCCATGTTCTCAACGGTACGACTGCTCGGATTTTTTGATCCGACCATTCTTCGTAACTGAGACGATTCGGTTCGGGCGTTTGATCAAACCAAGCTTGCCAAACAGACCGATTCAAGGGTGTTCGGACCATGCCCGGGCAGATTGTATTGACCCGGATGCCATACGGCGCAAGGTCCTTGGCTAGGCATTGCGAAAAATTGATGTTGGCCGCCTTGCTAGCACTATACGGCGGGTCCGTTTGCGATCCGATTTGGCCAGCCACCGACGCCAAAAATAGCAACGTCCCTTTGCGATTCTCGACCATGTGCGGCGCGATAGCATGCGCAACATGAACCATTCCCATCACGTTGACCTCCAAGGTCCGCAACCAGTCCACGGGCGCAAGATTTGTGAACGGAAAACCAAACTTCCCAGAACCAATCGCTGCACCATGCACGAGATGGTCGATCGGGCCGAGCGCCTCGGTTGTCCTTGGGATCGCCTCCTTGACCGATCGCTCATTGGTGACATCGACTCGAACACCAAGGCTTCGCACTTGAAAACGCATTGCGATGTCCTCGGCCACTTGTTCGGTGTTTACCGCATTATCCCAAAGCGCAATCTGCGCTCCTTCGACTGCAAAACACTCCGCGGTTGCCAGTCCAATGCCACTGGCTCCACCGACAACAACGGCGGTATGATTTTTTAGGTGTAAATCCATGCTTGCTTTCTGATTCGTTGAGCTTCGACTCTATTGTCGAAAGGCACACGTATTCGACCTCGCGCCTTGATTGTTGTCTAGTTCTGTCGTAGCCGACATCGCTCCGCAACTCGCGGTCAATGTACTCTACGACCCAATGTCCCGTTCCTTCTCAAAAACCGTATTGGCATTGAAACGGCATGGTTCGTGCGAATTGCCAGGAATTGGCACTAGATCCAATCAGGTTTCATCACGGCGGACATCCGTCGGCGGAGCGACGGATCTACGTGGGCGACGTCGCTCCGCGACTCGCGGTCAGTCTACCAAAAGACCCAGTGCATCGTTCCTTCTCAAAAACCTCGTTGACTTGATCCGGTTCGAAGAAACAATTTGCAAAGGACTGAACAGACGATCCAATCGGAGTTCAGCATAGAGGACATCAGTCGGCGGAGCGACTGATCTACGGCTAAGCCAACAACTCACTTACCACTCGGCATGGCTCGACGCCCGTTAATTTAGAATCCAGCCCTTGAAACTTATAGCTAAAGCGAGAGTGGTCGATTCCCAATTGATGCAGAAGCGTCGCGTGCAAATCATGCACCGAGACCCGATTCTCGACGGCATGATATCCCAGTTCATCTGTCGCGCCGTAACTAAAGCCCGGCTTAAATCCACCACCCGCTACCCACATCGAAAAGCCCGCTAAGTGATGGTCGCGACCGTTTCCTTGCGCCATTGGCGTCCTACCGAACTCCGAACCAAACACCACAATCGTATCCTTGAGCATGTCCCGTTGCTTAAGGTCCAACAGCAAGGCGGTAGCCCCGCGATCGACTTCGGCAGCGGTTCCGGCGATGTGATCCTTAATACTGCCGTGATGGTCCCAGTCGCGATGATAGAGTTGAATGAAGCCTACGCCTCGCTCGGCCAAACGGCGTGCAAGCAAACAGTTCGAGGCGAAACTGCCATCGCCACCCTTCGTACCATACATCTCCAACACGTGCGCAGGCTCGTTGCTGATGTCCATCAAATCGGGAACACTCGACTGCATTTGAAACGCCATTTCGTATTGGCTGATCCGCGTCTCGATTTCAGGATCTCGAATGCGCTCCGCTTCCAGTCGATTGAGGGCCGAAACGGCATCGACCAAATCTCGTTGCTGTGCCGCTGAGACACCCTTCGGCCGATCTACATACAGGACAGGGCTCCCCGTGCTCCTAAATTCGACTCCTTGAAATCGACTCGGCAAAAAACCGGAATGCCACTGACGGGCTGCAATGGGTTGGCTTTGGCCGAACTTCCCCGTGGACACCATCACCACAAAGCCGGGCAAATTTTGCGACTGAGCACCTAGTCCATACAGCAACCAAGACCCCATGGCCGGTCGACCGGAATTCATGGAGCCTGTGTTCATGAACGTGTGGGCCGGATCATGATTGATGGCTTCGGTATGCATCGACTTGATCACGCACAAATCGTCGGCGCACTTGCCTGCAAGCTCGGGCCAAATCGTAGCAATTTCATGGCCCGATTCTCCCCATTTCTTGAAGGGATGCTGTGGGGCGAAGCAGTTCAACTTGGCACCCTGCAATTGTGCTATCTGCTGTCCTTTGGTCACCGATTCAGGCATCGGCTGACCATTGAGATCCACCAGCTTTGGCTTGTTATCAAAGGTGTCCAAGTGACTCATGCCACCGGCCATGTAGAGCCATATGACCCGTTTGGCCTTGGGCGCGTAGTGCAACGTTTTCAATGCACCGTTCATTCCAGCTTGCGTTAAGCCGGTCTGGCCAGCAAGCAAATCATCCGCTCGCACTTGACCCGAGGACTGAGCCATGAGTTTGGCCAAGGCCATGGAGCCAACGCTCAGTCCGGAACTACGCAAAAAAGATCGGCGAGCAATGGAGGATGGTAGGAGCATGATCGATCTCAGTTCCGTGTAATGGTCTCGTGAAGATTCAGTATCGCCCTTGCGACGCTGGTCCATGCCGCAAGCTCCACCCGATTCAAATCCGGTGCAATGGGATATTCGCCAACGGAAAGGAGCTTGTCTGCGGAAGCGGTGTCCGCGGTATACTCCGTGCGATGTTTGCTTAACAACGACCGTAGCAATTGAGTTTCGTTGCTGGCCACCTTGCGACAAAGCGATTCCCGAATGGCCCACTCGACCCGTTCCTCATCGTTCGTTTTGCCGCAACGCAAAATGCGTTGAGCAAACGCCCGGGCCGATTCTACATAGATGGGATCGTTGAGCAGCACGAGCGCTTGAAGGGGTGTATTCGAACGCGTTCGCTCAGCCGTGCATTCCTCGCGTCCTGGCGCATCAAATGCCAGCAGCGAAGGATGGAGGTATTGACGTTGCCAATGGGTATAAAGTCCTCGTCGGTAAAGCTGTTCACCGACACCATTCTGCCACTCGCGTTTTGGGAAATTCAAGTAGTCCCAATAGCCCTTTGGCTGAAAGGGCCGCCCGTTGTTATTGCCGATGGACTGAACGAGCAACCCGCTGATGGCCATCGCATTATCCCGTACAAACTCCGCATCGAGTCGCCACCGGCCTTGGTGGGACAGCCATTTATTATAAGGATCTTTTTCCGAGGCGGTGACGCTCGGCAGCGACGACTGCTTGTATGTTTCCGACATCACCATCAACTTGACGATATGTTTCATATCCCAGCCGGATTGCATGAACTCGACCGCAAGTGTATCCAACAGTTGTGGGTGGGTTGGCCAGTCCCCTTGTGCTCCCAAGTCGTCCAGCTTGCGAGACAGGCCATAGCCATAAAAGAGTTTCCAAAGTCGGTTGACGGCCACGCGCGATGTTAGCGGGTTGTCGGGTGAAACAATCCACTTGGCGAGATCCATCCGAGTCAGTTTGCCTGAAACCTCCGGCCGTTTGCCGAGCATGGCTGGAATACCGGGTTCGACAACTTCTCCGGATTCGTCCATCCAGTTACCGCGAGAGAGCACGCGAATCAGGCGAGGCTCAACTCGCTTGGTGACAAGCGTTCGAGGAACTTTTGTATCCAATTGTGCCAGTTCCTTGGTGAGTCGTTCGACCTGATCGCGATCAGCTTGCAGCTCCGGAGCGATGCTCCGATAGTGCTTGGCGATCTGTTCGCGTTGGGCTTCGGTACGCTCCGTTTGGGCTACCTGAAGGACACCTTCAATTTCAGGCGGCACTCCGGTTGCAGCCGTGACTGGGCGTGGGGCGTTGGTGGTCGCAATACGAAAGCGACCGATGGTGTGTTTTGGGTTGTCCAAATCCTGTTTCAACACCAACTTCAATTGTCTATTGGCACTGCTTGGTGCGTCAGGCGTGCGCTCGAACACCGCATAGTTGGCTCGTCCGACTTGCTCCATGATTCCCCAACCCCACGTTGGTCCTTTTGCATCTTTATCTATGGCGGCTGCAACCGCCCACTTGCCGTAGGGGTTTCCGTCAGCGGCTCCGACTTGTTCGTACGTAGCCGACGCGTTTTGTAGCGGGATCGACTCGGTGACGGGCGTCTCCTCGCTTGTCGGTGCTTTGTCCTTGTCTGGGGGCGCAAGCCAATAAGCCTCAAACTCGCTGAGTACAAAGTTACCGTTTCCGGCCCGACCTGGTCCTTTTTTGGGCAAGGAGTCATGCGGCAACACCTCGATTCGAATCGCGGTGAACTCCGCGACATCGCTAAAGATGACTTCGTACGTGTCTGTCTTCGGGCTCGTACCACTTGCGAGAATCGACGCGTCCTCTTGCAGGGTAAGCGTCGCACCATTCACCGATTTCACACTCAATGGCTTGAGTGTTGTCCATGCCACCTGCGTTTTTTCCCATTGGGCCTGTGACGAAGCCAGCGCGTCGGTCGGTGTTTCCAAGAGCTTTCGAACGCCTGCGATTCTCGCCGATAGATCATCCATGCTTTGCTTTTGCTCGGCACTTGGAACCGCCATTTCGGGTCCCCATGGATCCGTCTTGCTTCCAGCGTTATAGAGACCTTGTTCTTGAATATCGGCAAAGAACGCTTCGAGCTGGTAGAACTCCTTGGTCAGGAAAGGATCAAACTTATGATCGTGGCATTCGCAGCAACCGAAGGTGACTCCAAGCCAAGCCCCACTCACGTTCCGCACTCGTTCCGAAATGTACTTCGACAAGTACTCTTTGGGTTGGGCTCCACCCTCGGCGCTCATCATGCCCAACCGGTTGTACCCGGACGCAATAAGTTGTTCGGTCGTCGGCTCGGGGAACAAATCGCCAGCCAGTTGTTCTATGGTGAATCGGTCGAAGGGTTTGTTGCTATTGAAGGCATCGATCACATAGTCGCGAAACGGAGTAACGGGAACTGGCTGATCACCGTGATAGCCAACACTATCCGCGTATCGAACCAAGTCCAACCACCACACGGCCATCCGTTCGCCATGCTGCGGAGACTCAATCAATTCGTCAACCAGTTTTTCGTAAGCTTCATCGCTGGGATCGGCAGCAAATCGTTCAACCCACTCAGGTTTAGGAGGCAATCCTGTCAGGTCGAAGCAAATCCGTCGAACGAGTGAGCGAGGGTCGGCTTTGGACGAGGGTTCTAAACCGGCTTGTCGGAGGGCCGAAAAGACATGGCCATCAATTGCATTTTTCGAGAAGCGTTCGTCCGTTGCTTTGGGTGTCGGTGCAGTGCGAACAGGTTGAAAGGCCCAATGGCCTTCCCAGCTCGCTCCCTGTTCTATCCATCGCTTCAGCAGCGCTTTGTCGTATTCCGACAGGTCCTTTCCAAACTCAGGCGGAGGCATTCGTGTGTCGTTTTCGGGAGACTCGATGCGACGAATCATTTCGCTCTTATTTGGATCGCCAGGGACTACGGGGCGAGCTTTGTCGGCAACTCCGTGTAAACCGTCCAGCGTATCGAGGCGAGTCTCAGCCTCCCGTTTGTTCTTGTCCGGGCCATGACAAGCAAAGCAACGATCCGAAAGAATAGGCCGAACATCGCGGTTAAATTCGATGCGATCTGGTAACGGGATTGGATCTGAGGCCAAAACATAGCCAAAAACGCAACTCGCCATTGCAACCAAGCGCAACGCATACCGAAGGCAGGACAGGAATAATGTTGGCTTCGAGTTTATCATGAGGCTGGCTGTGAGAGCAGCATAGGAGGGAGGGGTGGTCCATATTTCAAGGACCAAAACAATCAACCTTGTGATTATCCTTCAAGTGACTGATCGAAACAAGCCATTGCGGTTGATTGGTCCATTTGAGGTTGATTGATCTATTTGCGACACGCCATTGTCGCCTTTTGCTCCGCAAAAGTGCGTGTGGCACGCCCCAGAGCGATAGCGATGGGCGTGGGACTCAGGCAAACGTCGCTAGCGATTCACCACGCCCTTCGTAAACTCAGGGACGTGCCACACGTTACCGATCGGCGGTTAACGACCGATCGGCGGTTAACGACCGATCGGCCTTTAATGCACTTTCGCGGATAGGCTTTGAATTTATTCGCAAGGCGCAGAACTTTGTCGCCTTTTGCTCCGCAAAAGTGTGGTGAAGAGGCGCACTTTCGCGGAGCGAAAGGCGACAATAACAAATTCACAGCCTAGGAGCGAAAGGCGACATTAATCCTTACCAGCCCTTTTCAACGCTGATCGCAGCCGTCTCTCGAATTTTCTCTGCCCTTCGGATGACAAGTGGCGGTTCGTCGATTCGTACGCAATCTACGTAGTATCGACGTTTGCCATTTTCCAATTCTTCTTCGACTAACCCGTGAATGTCGGTGTCAAAGCCAGGGAACTTTTCGTTGAACATGCTCGCAAATTGCAGGTACTCCACAATCGTTTTGTTAAACCGTTCGCCGGGTATCAAAAGCGGGATTCCTGGGGGATAGGGCGTTAACAATACAGCCGTTGCTCGCCCCTCCAAGTCGTCAATTTCAACGCGGTCGATTTCATCGTGTGCCATCATGGCGAACGCATCAGACGGCTTCATCGCGGGCTGCATGGGGGACAAGTACATTTCCGTCGTTACGCGAGCCACGTCGTGCTTCTTGTACGTTTCATGGATTTGCTTGCACAGTTCCTTCAGCCCGATCTTTTCGTAGCGAGGGTAGTGTTGGCAAAACTCGGGCAGAATCTTCCACATGGGTTGATTCTTGTCGTAGTCATCTTTGAATTGCTGCAACGAACTTAAGAGCGTGTTCCAACGGCCTTTCGTAATGCCGATCGTGAACATTATGAAGAAGGAGTAGAGACCGGTCTTTTCAACGATAACACCGTGCTCCACCAAATAGCGAGTCACAATCGAAGCCGGTATTCCTGTTTCAGCAAAATGCCCAGAGACATCCAGGCCCGGTGTAATGACCGTCGCCTTGATCGGGTCAAGCATATTGAAGCCCGGAGCCAAATTACCGAAGCCGTGCCAATTTTCATCCGCCTTGAGCATCCAATCGTCGCGTTCCCCGATCCCCTCTTCCACTAGCGAATCCGGCCCCCAAACCTTAAACCACCAGTCGCTACCCCATTCGTCATCGACCTTTCGCATCGCCCGGCGGAAGTCGATGGCTTCCATAATCGATTCTTCGACCAGTGCCGTACCTCCCGGTGGTTCCATCATGGCGGCAGCTACGTCACAGGATGCAATGATCGCATACTGTGGTGAAGTGGAAACGTGCATCAAGTACGCTTCGTTGAATGTATTTCGGTCCAGTTTCTTATTGGTAGGTTCGCGAACCAAAATCTGGGAAGCTTGCGAAATACCAGCCAACAACTTGTGAGTCGAGTGGGTGGCAAAAATCATCGAATCCGACGGAGCAGGTCGATTCGGCCCGATCGCGTGCATATCTTTGTAAAACTCGTGGAAGACTGCGTGAGGCAGCCAAGCTTCGTCGAAGTGGAGTGTCCCAATGTGGCCATCCAACAGTTTTCGCAGCGTCTCAACGTTGTAAATGATCCCGTCGTAGGTGCTCTGCGTAATTGTGAGGATTCTTGGCTTGCGATCGGGATGCTTGGCTTGCGCTTCGCGAGCGAACGGATTGGCCTCGATTTTCTTCTGGATGTTTTCGAGTCGAAACTCGTCCAACGGAATCGGGCCGATGATGCCCAAGTTATTTCGCGTCGGAGTCAAGAAAACAGGAACCGCGCCTGTCATGATGATCGAATGCAAAATCGATTTATGGCAATTGCGGTCCACGACCACAATGTCGCCACTGGCTACGGTGGAGTGCCAAACGATTTTGTTCGAAGTTGAAGTTCCATTGGTTACAAAGAAGCAATGGTCTGCGCCGAAAATTCTCGCTGCGTTTCGTTCCGAGGCCGCGACGGGGCCGGTGTGGTCCAGCAATTGCCCTAGCTCTTCCACGGCATTGCAAACGTCCGCTCGCAACATGTTCTCACCAAAAAACTGATGGAACATTTGCCCTACAGGGCTCTTGAGAAACGCAACGCCCCCGGAGTGACCGGGACAGTGCCAAGAGTACGATCCATCCTGGGCGTAATCCACCAAGGCACGGAAGAAAGGAGGGGCCAAGCCGTCCGTGTAAGCCTTGGCTTCACGCAAAATGTGCCTGGCCACAAATTCCGGCGTGTCCTCAAACATATGGATGAAGCCGTGTAGTTCCCGAAGAATCGCATTCGGAATATGCCGAGACGTCCTCGTTTCTCCATATAAAAAGATAGGAATGTCGGAGTTTTTGAAACGAATTTCGGCAATGAATTTCCGCAAATTTTCAAGCGCCGAGCCCATCGACTCGTCCGATGCAAACTCATCGTCATCGATCGACAAAATGAAGGCGGAGGCGCGGCTTTGCTGTTGCGCAAACTGGGACAAATCTCCATAGTTGGTAACACCGGCGACTTCCGTCCCCTCGCGCTCAATGGCTTCCGCCAATGCCCGAATTCCCAGCCCCGATGCGTTGCCGGACCGAAAGTCTTCGTCGATGATTACTATAGGAAACTTGAATTTCATAAAACTCTTTCGAATAGGGTAGACAACTTGCCATCCACATGTCCCCAGGACACTAGTCAGAGTAGCGGACCCTAGCCAACCCGGAAAGCGGCAATTTCCATTTTTCGCGGGTTATGCGCCTCCGAATTTCATCGCACATTCTCGATAGAACTCGAAAGCTTGCACAACTTGCTTCAACTCAACGTACTCAACCGCCGCGTGAGCCTGATCGATGCTTCCTGGCCCGAAGATAATCGTCGGAATTCCTGCTCGCCCCAGTTTGCTGGCATCACTTCCAAAGGGTACGCCGATCGGTACGTTATCTAGCCCCAATCCTTGAAGAGCATTGCAGGAAACACCCACAATCGTGTCCGAAGGATCAACCATCCAGGCTTCATCGATCAACATGGGGGACTCCATCCGGACATGGAAACCGGGCACATCTGCTCCTACTTGCTTGAGCAGCTCTTCGTAGTGCTTCCAAACGTTCGAAACCGATTCGTTAGGCAGCAACCGGCGATCGATTTCGATGGCGCAGCCATCCGGCACAAAATTCACTTGCACCCCGCCCGAAATCGTTCCAACGTTGCAACTGGCTGGCCCAAGCAACGGGTGCGGAAATCGAGCGAGCTCGGCATGATCTTGCTCGAACGCGAGAACCACGCGAGCCATGTGATAAATGGCATTGGTGCCCAAATGAGCTTTGGAACTGTGGGCCGCTTTGCCCGTGGCCAAAATGCGCCATCGTAGAACGCCTTTGCTTGCAATCGCGACACGTAACTCCGTGGGCTCTGCAACAATAGCGGCGTCGGCTTTTAGATCCTCCAGGAACCTCATCACTCCGCGAAACGAATATTCCTCATCGACGACGGCAGCCAATAGCACATCGCAAGGTGGCTTGGTGGGTTGCGCATGCACCCAGGCCAGCGCATGCATCATGGCTGCCAATCCAGCTTTGGTATCGCATGCCCCTCGGCCGTACATCTGTCCGTCCTTCACCGTGGGCTCAAAAGGTGGAATCGACATTCCTTGAACGGAAACGGTATCCATGTGGGCTTCCAGCACAATTCGCCGACTTGAATCGAGCCCAGGAATACGAGCGGTGACATTGGATCTTGCTTCGGTCGTATCATTCGCATCGAAAACGCCTTGCCGCCATGTTTCGATCCCTCGTTCCAGAAAGAAACGCTCGACGTAGCGCGCGACCTCGGCTTCGCCGGGACCTCCCTCATAAAAAGCGTTGACGCTATTGATTCGAATCAGATCCGCCAGCGTGGTAAACAAATCGGTCAATGGATCGGCCTTTCAATGAAGACTCTCGAATTTTTACTTGGTTCCAAGTCCCAGGTTTGGACGGTTTACGTCGATTGCATCCTGGACTCCGCCCCGCCCTAGCTCCCAACGCTGTGAAGCATTTTCACCAGCAATTCGCTTAGGTTGAGTGGGAGCTTGCCTCCCCTCAACCTTGTTTTGGCGTACTACGTAACAGCCCGCGAACCGCCGCACTCCGCTCCCGCCTCGACCGCCTACGGCGGTCGAG
>JANMHA010000129.1:0-59715 GCA_031374925.1 Pirellula sp.
TTTCAACGCGAATGCCGATGCTCAAGCGAGGAATTGACCGTTTCTATGTAGATACGACCGGATTTCGTAAAAGGGTGAATCAGGTTGAAGTAAAGGATGTACCAGATCGCGGCCAAACCGTCCCAGGTACCGATCTTTTTCCCTTCTTCGTACGTCCGACCATAATACGAAATCGGAACTTCGTACGTCCTCGCATTTGTTTTGCAAACCATCGCAGTAATCTCAACTTCCATACCAAAGCCTCGGCTGCACAGTTTTAGCGGCATGATCACCTCGCGATGAAACGCTTTGTAGCATGTTTCTATGTCCGACATGTTCCGATTCGTCAAAATGTTGCTGAGGCAGGTTAAGCACTTATTTGCAAGATAATGGTAGTAATACAATACCCGCGAGGCCCGCTTGACCAAAAAACGACTTCCGTAAACAACGTCCGCAACACCCTCGACGATCGGGGAGATGATTTCTAGAATCTCATTTGGATCATATTCTAAGTCGGCATCTTGAACAATCAGTACATCGCCCGTGCTTTCCGATATGGCTCTGGCAATAGCGGCTGTCTTGCCGAGGTTCTTTGGCTGTGCAAAACAACGAATACAGGGATTGTCGGCAACCAATTGCTGTATGACGCGTCCGGTCGAATCGGTTGATCCATCATCGACGACAATGATTTCTCGATCACCAATGGGTAGCGCAAGCAGCTTTTGTAGAACGCGTCCAATCGTTTTTTCCTCGTTGAACGCCGGTACAAGAATAGAGACTTTCAATCCGAATTCCTCAATAGTATTGTTGATTAACCGGTTTGATCACGATTTCAGGAACGTGAACGCGATCGGGCAACCCAGCCAAACCAACAACCACTTGAGCGATATCCTCTGGCCGCAAAATCTTTTGGCGATGTTCGTCCGTCACCGGCGTTGGTCGCTGTTCGAGGATAGGAGTATCCACCTCACCTGGATAAACATTGGTAACTCGAATATTCTCCGCACCGACTTCGTTGGAAACGCAGGTTCCAAGCGCCGTCATCGCAAACTTGCTCGCGGCGTAAGCCACGCCACCTAATGCAAGAGCCCGCTTACCTGCGACGCTGGAGATATTAATGATCATTCCGTTCTGCCTCGCTCGCATTTGCGGCAAGACGAAATAGATGCAGTTGTAAGCACCAGTTGCATTGATTGCTATTACCTGATCCCACTGATGGGGCGCCATGGAATTGATGGAGCGATCGCGGATGTTGACCCCTGCGGCGTTGACCAGAATATCGATCTCACCAAGGGCTGTTTTTGCCCAATCAAAAAAGCGCCCAACACTTTCTCGGACGGCAACATCCATCGTATGGCCGATCAATCTACCTTCTGATGCCTTGATGGCTTCCGCGATCGCACTTTCGCGGCGGGACCCGATCGCGACCGTGGCTCCGTTTTGGGAAAATAGGTTCGCGATTGCGAATCCAATTCCGGTTGCCCCGCCTGTTACAACGACGTGCTTATTTTTGAATGCGTTGGTTTCGATCATTCTTTGCGTTTTTACTTAAAGAAGTGGTGTAAGGCGAGCGGCGGTGTGAAAGCTACCAATCATAACCCGATACGCAAGTGAGGGATCCGAGAAATTGTCCCTCGCTTACACTTCGGGTTGGGATACAAAGTGGTGGATCCATTCAACTGGATTCCCGTTCAATCTGGCGAGCTCAAGTTATTGAATTTCGCAACAGCAATCCACTATTAGAACCAACATCGTGCAGCATTCTACCAAAACCCAATTGCTTTTGATTGGACTTGGTTTCGCGGGCACGGCCTGCATTCGCGTTATTGGGCCGCAGAGCAATATGCTCACGGTGTCAGGGCACCTCATTGAACACAGGCGAGTCATCGTCTCCGTCGACCGTTCCGCCTTCGGATTGGATGCCCCATTGCTGCAGGCGACGAAGCAACCTTGCTCGCGAGATGTTCAACATCTTGGCAGCAGACGTCTTGTTTCGAGGAAAGCGTTCTAACGCCCGCATAATCATCGTTTTTTCAACATCTTCGAGGATCGCGTCCAAGTCCACGGACTGGTCTGCTTGGGATTGCTCGACGTGAGATACGCAGGTGCGGATATTCACAGGAAGGTCTTTCTCCGTTAGTTTCCCACCATTGGTCTTCTGGCAGGCGTAAGCTAACGCTTCGGCAAACTCCTCGATGTCACCCGGCCACGAATAGGCGGTAAGTGCCTGCACAAAACTATCGGAAATCTCGTTTGCGACTCCCTCTGCCTTTCTTTTAACGCTAAACCAAGCGCTGATCAACGTCGGAATGTCCTCTAAACGCTCGACAAGTTTCGGTAGATCGATACGAAGGATACTAGTTCGTGATAGCACTTCATTCCAGCGAGGGTCCTTACTCAAAAGCGCCTCCAACATGGATGGGTCGCATGTTGCGATACAAACAGTCTCTTGGCGAGACTTGAGGAACGACGCCAAAATGAAGAGGCACTCGTCGGGCAATCCCTCCAGACCTTCAAGCAATACGGCTGGCACGCTTCTTCCCGAAGTTTTGCTTTCATCGATAACTTCAAGCATGCTTTGCAACAATTCAACATCCATCAAAGAGCAGTCAATCCGAACAAGCGAATCGACTACTGCAATCCTACGGTCTTTGGTTTCCAGCCCACTGCGTTTCGAATGAATTGATTGAGCGAGCCTGGACCTTCCAGATCCCATTTGGCCGAACACGGTGAGGGGTTTTGGATTTGCAATCGCCAACTGCACTTGCTCTAGCGCTCGACGGGCACACACAGACTCCCCTTGCAGGAACCACAGGTCATCCAAATAAACAAACTTGTTTCGGTTTTCACGCATGATCTTATGTGTGATAGACGCTTGGACATCAATGACTTCGCTAAGCTCTCTATGATCGGACGGAAAGAATACACACAGAACACAGCCAAACGCTTCGTCCAAAGGAATTAAACATCGCAACCAATGAGCTGACACCGGTGGAGATCCAGCTTCGGCCTTAAATTCATTGAAGTCTGGGATTGGCCCAGTTTCAGGTAACAGTGTCAGAACCCGACGAGACCAATGGATCGGCAATGAGAAGAAGGCTGATAGGTGTGCGTTTGCGTCTCCGTCATCGGGGACGGGGGTACAGCAATGCAATCCCAAAAGAGATTCAGGAGACTTGCCGACAAGTCGCCCCATGGCTTCATTCGCAAAGACAAGCGTATCCTCTTCGGAAATCACGCAAATGGGATTCGAGGAACTGCCCAGCAATCTTGCGATTTGACGCTTGGCGATGGAGCGGTTGGATTCATCCATTTTGCTCTCGAGTGTAAACGAAAAAACACTGCGAGATCAGTCGATCAACGCAGTGTTGCGGGAATCATTATTTTTTTAGTGCGTGACGTTTAGAATACGTCGGTCAGGAAATGGTGACCCCAGTGATATCGCTGAGCAGTTGGATAATAGTTGTACCATTTGCGATTGTAAACTGGGATCTGCATTTCAGCAGGATATCGATGGTAGAGGCTATCGCTGCTGCGATAGTACTCACTACCATAGAAGTTCTGAGGATAGTAGACATACGGGTAGTGATTGAATCGTTCGTAATCACGATTGCTAGCAGCACCACCCCATGCTTTGTTATATGCCTGTGCCTGAGGCTGAGCCTGCTGGGCTTGGGCGTCGTCATACGATGCCAAACCAGCGACGATTGCTAGTGTGGCTACCAAAAAGGCCTTGCGGACCATTATAAACCCCCCGGTTAAATCGAATTTCCCTCGCTCTTGCGATCGTTCGTTAAAATCGGCACGGGGAGGTGGGTAAGTTGAGCTTTTTATTGATACAACCCGAATCTAGGGAACCACCTACCGACTGAGGCAGCTTGAGATTCTGTATTGCGATCTCAATTGGTAGGAAGATTTTTTGGTAGGAAGATTTTTTGGTGGGAAAAATTTTCGACGTGTACGATTGATTTACGTACGAGACTGACTTTTGCGTGATTGTGACTAGCCGTGAAACGGCGACATGCTGTAGCCATGGGCGAAAGCCCATGGTTTTGCAGGCGTGCATTCTCGAAGTCCTGAAAGGACGACATGGACGTCATTTCGTCCCTTCGGGACTATCAGCCGGGGGAGTGCTGACTATCGAATCATTGCATCCTGATAAGCCAAAATCCGGCAATCGTTTGCTGCATTTTGACTCCGAATGTAGGCTCAAAGAAACCATTGAGCTGGGTACGTTGCATGTCGAAAGTGCCGTGTTCCTGGGGGACGAGATTTGGATCTGCGGAAGGAGCTTTGACGCAAAAGGAAGCGAGGGCGAGGTGATTTCCTATGTTACGATGAGTTTCGATCGCACCTTTAAAAAGCAAACCGAACGAAAACTAGACTTTGTAGGGCTAGCTGCAATCGAGGATGGAAAAAGCGTATGGGCGATCAGTGAGACCGATTTGCAAAGTTATTCCCTAAACATCGACAGCCAAATACGGATGGTAACAAGGGCTCCATTTTCCTTTTGGGGGCCTATATCATCGAGCGGCAACTAAAATGCAGCAGATAGGATATAACAAATGAGGACTGGATTCTGCGTCGTTGTTCCAGGGACCAGTGGTAGTAGATATGCAACGAGAGAGAGCATAAGAGAGCACGGGGACACTCCACTTTGCTGACGTGGAGGTAATAGTCGCTTTTGGCAATTCTTTGCCGGTGACTATCCAGTTTGATCTCGTTCGCATAAATCAGCAGGCGATTTCCCACGCCTGTGAGCGATCAAAGAGGCCTGACCCCTTTTCCTACTTCCGGTCTTTATTGCCTTTGCCTTGAGTGATCATTAGCGTTTTGCGGTCGCGGTCGAAACTGTTGTCGCCGCCGTTCGGCGCGAAGGCATGCAAGCAACATTCGGGCAAATAATGACTCCTGACACCTTTGTTTCTATCGCAACTATTTTTTGCTGGCTGCTTTTCGTGATACTACGTACTGGACGAGCTCGTCGACCGAATCGACGTCCAAGATGTCGTCGTCGATTTTGATTGAAAATCGCTTCTCTAGCTCAAACGTTAACTCGGCCATGGCAACGGAATCGATTCCTATCATGGCCAAGGAGTCCTTCCCTTGTGGGGATCCGCCGCATACTTTTCTGAGATAGTCAACGATTTGCGTTTGGGTTGATTGAAGCTCTACGCTATCCATGCCGGCTGGTCCTGGTGTTATTGTACGATGGAATGGGAGTTGGGGGTTGTCGCTGTAGGAAGGCTCTCCGCGTTTTTGCTAGGACCCGCCGTTTCGAGGGCCTCAAGAACCTGTGATTCGGTTATCAAGTCGCGAAGAATTATTGGATGTTCCAGGTCGCCACCAGTGTAAATCGCAATCAACGGAATCGAGATGCTATTCAATTCCCTAAGCTTTGCAAATAATTCAGGTTGACGATTCGTTAGATCGGCCACCATCGGGACGATATTCGCCGACTCCACCAGTTCCTTCACCTTCTTCGTCTCGATTGCCCTGATCAAATTCAATTTGCAGTTCTGACACCAATTTGCAGTAAAGTCAATCATGACGGTATTGCCTTCAGCAACCAACGCATCCAATTTTGCCTCATTGTAATCTTGCCAGGGCAATCGGTAAGGTGAAGGCTGGAGATAGTAAAACGATCCCCAGGTGCCCAAAGCGGCAACCGCAACCGCGATTGACCAGTTACGAATCTTCGCGTTCGATTCAGACCATGCTGGCACTCGTCCTATCATCCAGCATCCAAACCAGACGAACATCAAGGACGACAACATCGCCATGCGATCTTCATTGAGAAATCCACTTACCAAAAAAACGACGGACAACAGCATTGGAAAAGCTAACGCTTCCTTAAAAGTCTCCATCCAAGGCCCAGGCTTGGGCAAAAACGATAACATCGAAGGTTGTGCAGCCACAACCAAATACGGCAATGACATGCCTAACCCAACGCCAGCGAAAATCAACAAAACTACCCACGCAGGCTGCGTTAAAGCAACGATAAACACTCCACCCAAAAATGGAGCACTACACGGCGTGGCAAGCAAAGTCGTGATTAGCCCCTTGTAAAAGGCTCCTTGGTAACCCTCGCGATTGGAAAGCTCCGTGCTCGTTTTGCTCATTGCAAATCCAGGTATCGGAATTTCCCAGACCCCGAGAAAGCTTAAAGCCAACGAAAACATGAACGCGGTGATCAGGATTCGAAAATAGAGCGATCCAAATTGCTCGCCCCAACCGAATGCCGCCCCCGTGTAATACCTCACCACCACACTGAAAATCCCAAGCCCCAAAATCAAAGACACGATACCAGCAGCGTAAGTCAGCGTAAGATATGAGGCAGTTCTTCGGTTGCCGCCCGCTTCACTTACAAACCCCAGTACTTTCAAACCGATGACCGGTAACACACAGGGCATGAAGTTCAAAATGAAACCGCCAACCATCGCGAGGCAAAACTTCGAAAAAATTTCCGCCGCCGACAACGTCAACTTGATCTTTGAGCCATCAATCCACTTCGATCGATTCGGATTGGTAACGACGTCTTTGAATGGAATAGCGGTCAGGACCGCGTTCGTCGACGCTGCAATAGTCTTGACTCCAACAGACAAATCCACCTGAAACCGAATACCTCGAGGCTGATCGCACGAACCATCGGTACAGCCTTGGTATCCGACCAAGCCTTGCAGGGAATAAAGGCCCTCAATCGCTTGATCGGGGACTTGTAATGGAATCCGCCAAGTTACATCCCCTTCATAATAGTCGACCTCCAAGCCTCCACCCAAATCCTTATGTGTTACCTTGCTATCGGTCACAGGATTGCCAGCCAGTAGTCCAGCTTTGTTTGTCATGACGATCAAAGTTCGGGACTCAGTAGCCGAATCGGTTGGGTCATACTTATAGACATGGAATTTTGGATCCGGTTTGGCTGTCAAAACGAGGTCCACTTTGTCGCCCGGTTTGACGGTTGATTTGTCCATCGTAACCGTCCAGGCGATGGGGCTCTCAGGTTCCCGAAATGGGCCATTGCTGACAGCTGACTTCGCTGAAGCATAAAAGCCTTTAAACTCGGCTTTGACTTCTTCGCCGCGAATCGGAATGCAAGATTCCTTGCAAACTTGACCATCGATCTTGAGATTCAACGCAGTCGGCGACGCACTGAGTGGCGTACTAAAGGTCACCGGTGCAGTCCATGAAACCGAATCATGATGCTGCTCGACTCGCACCCCCTCAAATCCAGCCTCATTGAGGGATACTTCGAACGAAGAATCCGGTGCAAATGGACCAGCCAGAACGATCCCTGGTGAGGTGAATGAAATGACCGTGGCCGATGGGCCGCCCGCAGGTTGTGTGGTGGAGAATATATGATGCCCATCCTCGAGCGTGACTTGTACCGTTACCCTTCCGCGTTGCCCTCCTTCCTCCGCCTCATAGCTAGCAGAGAAGGTGTAGGGCGTCCCCCCCTGGGAACCGCCAAAATCCAAGCCAAGTCCGCCGAAACTCTTAGGTTTGCTGCTCTTCCCTTTTTCGCCGTCTGCAATTGCCAGCATAGGAACGCAAAGCGTTAGGACGATGGCGGTAGCTATTTGAAGTAATAATCGATGCATGTGATTGTTTTGCTTTCAAAAGTGGACCCGGTATTTTACAAAGTCCAGCGAACTGTGGTCAACGCTGATCTTGGGTTGACTTTGAACGTCAAATACGCACTCCAACTCGCACCGAATCAAGCCAGGAGACCGTAGCATGCCCCCCAAAACAAAGATCGACGTCGCTCCCTATCTCCCGAGGCCTTGCTTGATAATTGCCTTGATACGATACGGTTCGAGCAGATGTTGGATCAGCGTTTTTCAGCGTTTCGAGACCTTTCTCACCGGATTCGGATGCTTCTTTAAAGGAAAACGCCATGGCTTGGAGCTCCGGATCGCACACTGAAATCGGGAAATCCAGGGCCGCCAAGTGCGTGGGCAAAGCCGGCAAATTGACATTCCAATAACCCGCACCCAAAGATTCCCGCATGAGAATATTTTCCAAAACTATATCAGCCCGCCTCGCCGACACGTCCCAGTCCCGGTCGATACCGCGCTGCATGTACTGGGAAATGGCCATTGCCGGAACCCCAAATAGACTCGCTTCTCGTGCGCCTGCCGCTGTGCCACTGTACAAAATGTCTACCCCCAGGTTTCCTCCGTGATTAATCCCAGAAACCACCAGATCCGGTTTCAAATCGAGCCACAGCAATCCAACGCGCACGCAATCCGCTGGCGTCCCTGACACCGTCCATTGATTCATCCTTCTCGCAACTACCTCAAGCGAGGTGTGCGTGGTCACCCCATGGCTACAACAGCTACGACCTTGGTCAGGAGCAACAACGAAGCACTCTGCTTTCTTTTTCAGAACTTCATAAAGATACTGCAAGCCTTCGGCTTCTATCCCGTCGTCGTTCGTCAATAGTATCTTCAACTCGTTATCTCCCGGTGAACGCTCTGGAATGCGGCCTTGACTTGCTCAATGCTTGACAATCCAGTTTGCGGATCCAACAAGTGGCTGTGATGCAAAACCAGTGTTCGTTCCGCCGCGGCTCGACTGTTGGTCAATGGCACAGGCTGCCTGCAACGGTTGGCCGACCGTCGGACAAAACTTTTGAATCCAAAGCCGATTTCAAGCTTATACGCGGATAGCGATCGCAGCACAAACTCTCTTGCGTCCACCTGCGAAGCAATCGCCGCGCCGGCATTGTTCTGTACCGTTTCCCTCGATCGTACGGAATCCAAGAACGAATCTAAAACCATGATCCCGAGTTTGTAAAACCCAGGCTGTTTCATTCTTTGCAATGGGCCGAAAGATAGCCATTCGACCTTTGATAGATGGGCCATCAAACTGGTGGCAGCCATCAGTCGAAGCCCATGGTCCATCGTCAAGTATTCGTACTGCGGAATAATTACTGCAGCCTGCAACTCGGACAACGCATACGCATCGTTGCCTCGTTCGCAGAAGAGCGTCATGCGTTGCGAGCATCGGGAGTCGTTGGTTATGACGGCCCCCCCACGCCCAGAAGCGATCAGCTTGCTACCGCCGAAACTCAAGACCCCGAGATCGCCCCAAGCCCCCGCAGGCTTACCGTCAACACTTGCGCCGTGAACTTGACACGCGTCCTCGATAACCCATAGCCCGTTTTGCTTGGCCCAACTACAGATACTATCCATGGGAGCCATTGCTCCATGCAGATGCGATACAACAATCGCGCGCGTGTTCGGTCCTCTGGCCGCCTCGAGTTGCTCAACGCCCGGCACCCAATTGTCGAATGCGACATCGCACAGGCCCACGGCAGCTCCAGCATCCTGAATGGCCCGAAAATTCCCAGGAAAATCGTAGCCGGCTAAAAGCACCTCGGCATCCGGTTCCAAATGTAGTGAACGGATTGCGAGCTCGACCGCAAACGTTCCTGAGCAACATAGCCGAACGAAATCACAATTGAGACGACTAGCCAGCATCGATCTAAGGCTAGCCAAATAAGGCCCATCGTAGTTTCGCCAAGCACCCTCGACCGCAGCTCTTGCCAATGACTCTTGAACGGCTTGAGCGGTCGGATGGATTGAGGGAACTGAATGGTTCTTAGTCACTGGTTTACAACAAAGGATTTATGGCCGGGAGTATTAACGGTGATGTCCGTTCGTATCGTCCAGACATCATGACACAAGTTTCTTTCCATGGTATCACAAAGTCTCCTTGGACTCGGTGTTTACCCTAAAGCGTTTCCTATGTCCTGAACCCAGGCCGCCACGTGTCTCCTGAACCTATACCAATAGAAAAGCCCATATCGTTTCACTCTGGACGACGTGAACTTAAAGCTGGGATGAATTCCAGCACTCCAAAATCGAGGGGCGGAATTATCGGGCGGTTTGGAGTACAATAGCCATTGCGAATACGAACTTTCGGATCGGTTTTGAAAGTGGTTTTCGGTTTGGACGAGGGATTTGGCGAGTGAGCAGACTACTTTGGTTGATGCGGTATTTTGCAGGCTTCGTCGTTGTTTGGCTATCCCTAGATTGCTTGTCAGCGTACTGTCAGGACGAGCAGCTAGGTCTCCAGCCATCGCTTGACGTCGAATCGTTCGAATTCTTTGAAAAAGAAATCCGTCCATTGCTGTCTCAGAATTGCTACGAGTGCCATAGCGCCAAAGCAAGTCGACTGAAAGCTGGATTGCATTTGGATTCTCGTTCGGGAATGCTCAAAGGGGGGGATTCGGGGCCTGCATTGGTTGCCTCCAACGTGAATGAAAGTCTAATCCTTCAAGCGGTTCGGTATGAAGCCTTTGAAATGCCTCCGAAAGGCAAATTGCCCGCTGAGGATATCGATAAGTTGACGAAATGGGTCGCCATGGGAGCAGCGTGGCCCAAAGAAGTTGAGTCCAAGGACGGCCCATCGCGAGATGTTTTTGATCTAAAGAAACGCAAAGCTAGCCATTGGGCTTGGCAACCTATTCAAAACTCACAGCCTCCCACAGTTGTCGATCAAGCCTGGCCAACCAGTCCAATCGACTACTTCATTCTCTCGGGCTTGGAACGGGCCGGCGTAAAGCCGACCGCCAACGCCGAGAAAACCACTTTGGTCCGACGACTCACTTTCGATTTGATCGGGTTGCCACCTACACCCGAGCAGGTGCAACGTTACGTGACCAATACTAGCGAACGAGCTACGGAGCAGCTCGTGGATCAGTTGCTTGAATCACCTCATTTTGGAGAACGCTGGGGCAGGCACTGGCTGGACCTTGTACGGTTTGCCGAATCGCGCGGGCACGAATTCGACAACGATGCGCCCTACGCGTATCAATATCGGGACTACGTCATACGGGCGCTCAATGCCGACCTTCCGTACGACCAACTAGTCCGAGAACACATCGCAGGCGACCTTTTGAAATCGCCTCGCCTCAATCCGACCGAGCACTTTAACGAGTCGATCCTTGGAACCGGCTTCTGGCACCTTGGTGAATGGGTACACTCCCCAGTCGACATTCGAAAGGATGAGTCGGACCGGTTCGACAACATGATCGATGTCATGTCTAAAGCGTTCTTGGGAGTCACGGTTTCGTGCGCTCGTTGTCATGATCACAAGTTCGATGCGATCTCAACCGAGGACTACTATTCGCTTGCGGGTTTCCTTCAAAGCAGTGATTATCGAGAGGTTTCATTTGATTCGCTTGAGCAGAACCGAAGTATCGGTGCACAACTATCGGAATTGGATGAAAACTTTCGCAATCAAGTATCCAAGGAGCTAGAGAAAGTTGCTCCAACCCTCGTGGATGAATTGCGTCAACTCGCTGATTCGCGAGAAGAGGCAGAGCGGAACCAAGCGATATCCAGTTGTTTGATTGTGGACTACGCAACTGTTTCGCAAATTGATTTTCAATCGGACGGTGAGTTGTTCGGAAAACGACAGCGGCGAGTGGGTGAGATCTACTTGTCTCTATCGGAAGGAAAAAGCAAACTCGCATTCTCGAGATCGAATGTAGCTGCCAGCGATCCTTTCTGGAACGGGATAAAGAAACAGGAAGCGAGTTCTCCCAATCAAATGAGCAGTATCGCAAAACTCCCTCGTAGCGCCCGAACGCTGCGTTCTCCCACGTTTACTCTTCGCGATGGGAGAGTGCAATGTAGGCTTCAAGGCCAAGGCCACATCGTCGCTTGTGTCGATTCGCATCGCTTGTTGGCCGGACCACTGCATGGTGAAACCGTCCGCGGCATCCCCAAAGCAGACGACTTTCAATGGGTCTCTCTGAACTTAAGTCGATACGTTGGGCACCGATTGCATTTGGAGTTTACCCCAGAAGTCGATTCGTTCCTAGAAGTGGAGGTCATAGTTCAAGGAGCAGGTCCCGAGCAACTCAAAGCCATCGAAGCTTCGCATACTCTTCTTTCCAACAAAGTTACCGAATGTGATCAAGCCATCGAGGCGGCGATTCAATCGGATCCGACGGCAAAGGTATCGATTGCTAAGCTAGTGGAGGCATGGACAAACAAAAGGATTGCACTTCAGCAGCAAATCCGGACTACTTCACGCTTGGCGATGGCGATGGTAGACGGGACCGGGGAGGATGAACACATACTCATTCGTGGTAGTTCGTCCAATCCAGGACGCTTGGTTCCGCGTCGATTTCTTTCCGCATTGGATGGCCCTGAGTCCATGTCAATCGAAGTCGGTAGCGGGCGATTGCAGTTGGCCGAGAGAATCAATGCCGCGGACAACCCGCTAACATCTCGTATAATCGTGAATCGCATTTGGCATCACCTTATGGGGCGAGGAATCGTGCCTACGACAGACGACTTCGGAGTACTTGGACAACGACCAACCCACCCAGAACTGCTTGACCATCTTGCAACCCGATTCCTTGCCGATGGGCGATCGATCAAGAAAATGATACGGTTCATTGTCCTTTCCAGGACATATCAATTGGATAGCCGAGCGAGTTCAACCGCGATGGATCAGGATCCCAAGAATCTGTTGTGGCACCATCATCCCCAGAAACGACTTGAAGGTGAGATAATCCGCGATGCGCTTTTAAGCATCTCGGGACGACTGGATCCAAGCATGTATGGTCCTTCGATTCCAGTACATCTGACATCTTTTATGGACGGCCGAGGTCGCCCGGGCAAGAGCGGTCCGCTGGATGGTTCAAACCGTCGATCGATCTACCTGGAAGTTCGTCGAAATTTCCTTTCGCCCATGTTCGTCGCGTTTGATACGCCGACACCTTTCAGTTCGATGGGACGCCGAAATGTTTCCAATGTGCCTGCTCAGGCTCTGATTCTCATGAACGATCCTCTCGTCGCGGAACTCGCAAAGGCCTGGGCTAAGCGGGCTTGCGAAACAATTCCTATGGGCGAAAAACCGTCACCAGACGCTCGCGTAAAATGGATGATGCTGACTGCCTTTGCCCGTGAGGCAAATGCTCTTGAACTCACCGCGGCTCGAAATTTTCTAGAAAAGCATGCGGCCCAGAACGGTCTAGAACTTCGCGATGAGGCCTTGTGGGAAGACTTTGCACATGCCCTTATTAACAAGAAGGAGTTTATCTTTCAAAGATAAGCCCTATGAATCACTGCAATCGATTTCGACCCACGCCGGTCAACCGCCGCGAACTGTTACAGCGATTCGGAAGCGGTTTTGGGCTGACAGCCCTAGCTGCCTTGATGCATGATCCGGCTTTTGGAAGCGAGTCTGGGCAAGTTTCCAATACCGATCCGAAAATGGGGTTGCCTAACCATGGACTGCACCATCCCGCCAAAGCCAATTCAGTAATATTCCTTTACATGGACGGCGGACCATCGCAAGTCGACACCTTTGATCCCAAGCCGATGCTCGATCAGTACAACGGCAAAGATCCGGGCGAGTTTTTTAAGGTTGAGGCGACGCAGTTCAACAACAATGGCAAAGTGCTTGCCAGCCCATGGAAATTTCAAAAGCATGGAGAATGCGGCCTGCCAGTCAGCAGCCTTTTTCCAAAGGTAGCTACCTGTGCCGACGATCTTTGTGTGGTACGGTCGATGGTCTCCGAATTTCCGGAACACACGTTTGCCAATTATTTTTTGCATACAGGCAGCGGACTCCAAGGCAGGCCAAGCATGGGAGCATGGATCACATACGGTCTCGGCAGCGTAAACCAGAATCTACCAGGATTCGTCGTCGTCAACGGTGGCCTAATACCGCCTGGTGGACTCGACTGCTTCGGGAGTGGTTTCCTGCCAGCAAGTTATCAAGGATCCGTGTTCAAGCCGAATGGAACAGCCGTTGCCAATGTTCAGCCGCTAGAAAAATCTACGGAACGTCAGCGCAGCAAGCTTGCCTTGGTGAATGAACTTGACCAATTGGCGAGTGATCAGTTTGGTACGAATGACGGTATTGAATCGGCCATTCGCAATTACGAATTGGCGTCTCAGATGCAAACCGCTATTCCTGAATTGATGGCGATTTCTGGCGAAACTCAAGCAACTCAATCGATGTATGGGCTGGACGCCGCTTACGAACCGACTCGTATTTTCGCAGCTGAGTGCTTAATGGCTAGGCGGCTTGTGGAACGAGGAGTACGATTCATTGAACTCACTTGTCCTAGCGTGAGCGGAGATCGCTGGGATCAACATGCCAATCTCAAAGAGGGGCATGAAAACAATGCACGCGCGGTCGACCAACCAATTGCAGCCTTGCTAAAGGATCTCAAGCAACGCGGCTTGTTGGATCAAACGCTGGTTGTGTGGGCAGGGGAGTTTGGGCGAACACCATTTGCACAAGGTGCCAACGGTCGTGACCACAATCCGTTCGGTTTTAGCGTATGGCTAGCGGGAGGTGGCACGAGGGGTGGGACAGTCTATGGCCAAACCGATGAATGGGGTTACAAGGCAATCGAAAATCGCACAGAGATGCATGATCTTCACGCTACCATGTTGCATTTGCTCGGGGTCGATCACACGCGATCGACGTTTCGTTTCGGGGGGCGAGACATGCGACTGACCGATGTCAAGGGACATGTTGTTCACAAGTTGTTTACTTGATACGTTTTATGGCACATCCGTCCGTCGGCGGAGCGACGGACTTACGTGGTCGAGTAGCTCCGCCGACTCGATTCCGGGCTGCAAAATAGCTTCCTCCATTTCAACGACTTGGTCCTGCTAGTGACTCAGGCAATCGTTACCACGTTGGCAAGACCGGTTGCCCGTTATGACCGCTGGCGGTCCGTCGGCGGAGCGACGGACCTACGTGGTCGAGTCGCTCCGCCGACTCGAGTCCGGGCTGCAAAAAAGCTCCTCCATTTCAACGACTTGGTCCTGCTAGTGACTTAGGCAATCGTTACCAAGTTGGCAAGACCGGTTGCCCCTTATGATCGCTGACCGTCCGTCGGCGAAGCGACGGACCTACGGTTGCAACGAACTAGTAATCAACCGCATCTTGGGTGGGTCCGCAAAAAATCCTGGGGGCGGATTCAGGATCATATCTGACTGGAAGTTGATGTTTAGATTGCTGGATGTAACGTTGATGTTTGTTCCAGATTGGACGGGGCCAGACAACGTCGACAATCCGCTGAGTAATATGTCTCCCGTGGACACGATTGCCCCGGAAATCAGGCTTGGATAGGAATCGCTGGCGTCTAAATCTGACACTCCGCGGTACGCGGTTCCCAGCGGGTTGAGATTCACACCGATGGTGTCCTCGCTCAGCGACGTGTTCACAGTCAGATCTCTAATCGGCGCATTTGCTATTAGGGCTGGGAAATTGCGACCAGTAGGTTCCCATGAGACCGCATTGCCAATTGAGACGTTGCTTGCGTTCTGAACAACAAGAGACGCATTAATACGGCTATCGCGAATGAGCAGATTCTCGCCTGGCGCATTAATAGAGTACATGCCATTTGCCGAAACGATTTTGCTCCCAAAGGGATTGGCCGCATTGCCCAGGACCACATTCTCTATGTAACGAGTCCCTGCCACTCGATCGAGATTGAGCAGACTTGCATCGACGAAATTATAATCACTCAATCCGGTGCTTCCTAATTGGAAGTCCGCCTTGTACAACACTCCGCTCCAGGTCACGTTGATCGTACTCGACACTTTTTTCCAAGCGTTGGCGTTTACAGAGACGGGGCTACCAGTCAAAACAATTGGGACGAAACTGCCGGAACAATAGAGCACTATTTGCGGATGAAATGTTTCTGCACTAACAGGTCGCACGTAAAAGGTGACGGTGTAATTGCGTCCCTTGAGCATGTGTTCGGTGATGTCCTGAACTGGAGTGCTGGAGGTAAACCATCTATTGGTAACCAAGCAAGATTTGTACCCTCCTGTGACCGCCGCAATAGTACAGAATAGCGGAGTCCAGTTCGAGGTGTCTGTTACAAAGCCGGCATTCTTGATCAATTCGGTTCCACCTGTAGGGAGATCGCTCGCGTTGATGGTCACTCCATTGTCGATATAGTACTTGCCTACATAGGTACTCGAGGTGGTCACTAGATCTGGCTTAGTCATCGGCCAGGTACCACCTGCAATGGCTCTTTGTGTAAAACAACTGCTACTGCCACTAAGGCTTCCAGCAAGACAGTTCATGTTGACCACCGGATTTGAACTCGCACTGATTAAACTATCGGAGTAAGCCCATTGATTCGCAGTGATCGTACAAGTGTTGAACGCGATGTTGGTCGGAGCGTATAAGGCCGAGCGGCAGGCGGCGAACAACTGAGTCTGAGGCTCCAGGTATGCGATCAGCTTTTGGCTGGCGGAACCAAACGTGCCCGTCGAAGTTACGACGATTGGATCGGTGGTTTGGTTGGCGATAATGCCATCGTCTGGGTCGGTAAGTGTTACCGAGAAACTACCCCACGTCGTGGTCCGAGTGACCGGAGTTCCATTTGTAAAATAAGTCCGCCAGCTTGGGTCCGTCAAAATCCTGTGTTGGGCAAACTCGATGCCTGACTGTGCGAGTCTTTTTGCGTTGGCCATTTGAGAGAGTTCGTCATTGATCCGTCGTTGCACTCGCACAGCTTGTAGACTCGCGACGGCCAAGCAAACGACGATCAGGCTAGTACCCATGACGACGATGTAGATCGAACCAGCTCTCGGATTTGGCCGAGTGCGTATTTGGCGTTGCATTTGGATGCGATTGCAATCGTTGAACATTTTGACTCGTACTTCTACTTTGAATAAATCTTCGATCTCGGCCAGAGGATTTCCCAACTAAAGTTACCTCCCACCTAAAGCCACCCTCCCTCAGGGAGGGTCGGCCAAAGGCCGGGGAGGGTGAACTGAATTGCACAATGGTCGATAGCACTTCACCGTCCCCTCGCTTCGCTCGACCCTCCCAGAGGGCCCAGAGGGAGGGTGGCTAAGCTGCGGGTGGTTAAGCTGGACAACCTGCTCGTTCTGCGGAATCTTCGTACTTCTTGTGCGACTCAATTCAGGTTGTTCACCCCGACGAGCGTACTAGAGCCTGGAGATCCTGACGTTCGATATCCGACGATTCGGCAAACCTCAAGGGTTCCGCGAAGGACTTTTACGGTAATACGGTAGACTCCAGCGTAGGTTGTTGTGGTCGCATTCCAATCGGCTGTCGTTACCATATCGATGGTGACACTGCGGCCTAAATCGGAATAGCCTGCGCAGGCTGTCCCATTTCGAGATTTCGGTAGCGAATCGACGAAATTCTGGTAGTCGTCAACATCATCGAAGTTCATGCGATTGACGCCGGATTCGCCGGCTTCGATTCCAAATCCACAGTCGCAGGATGGGTCCCGCATGGGCAATTGAGTTATCTCAGCCATTAGAGCTTCGGCAATTGCCAAGCCGCGGATTTCGTTCGATTCGGACATTTGACTTCGCCTGGACGCTGCAATTGTTGAAAAGGACGATACCATCAGCACTCCAACAATGATGGTGGACACAACCACTTCCGCTTGGCTTAAGCCACGACGCTCACACTTGCTTCGCATTACGGGACCTCCGGCGTGGCTGGTAATCGAACGGAGGTTTGGATTCTCTGTGGAAGAGATCTAGAGCTTCCCAACTTTAGCTCGATGCTGCTAAGGAATGTTCGTAAAGGTGAAGAGTTGTAAAAACCATACGCGTAAAAACGCAAGCCGCGTGTGCTGCCCGGCGAAGTCCAGTTCACCCCACCATCGCTTGACGTTACTAGATTGCCGCTAGCTGGCATGCCTGTACCATTCTCGATAAACTGAACGCGAGCCACGTCACCGGTACCGCCACCGTAACTGAGCGTGATGCAAAGCGGCGTACCCTGCGTTTGCCAGTTGACCGGTGAGGGGATGTCCAGCCATTGATAGCTTGTCCCTAGTCGCCATTCTGCGATTCGAACTTCGCTCAAAACCGGAGACAGTGGAAGCCGCGATGTCGCATCGGCACGCATGACCCGAACAACAAGAAATCCATCTGTATTCGCATCTGCAGCGCGGGCCATTATTCGGATAGTACCTAGATCCCATTTTGCTCCTGCATTCGTTACGGCTGGAACAAAGTACTGACCGATCGAGTTGCTTGCATTAATGACCTGTTCACGGAATACGCAACTTGGAAACGCATTGATCGATCCGAGAATAGTCACATCGGGAAGCAGGTGGTTAGGGACAGCGTTAGGGATAGTGACGGTATTGGTAAGTAATTCAAAGGAACCGACTTCATCGAAAAATACAGCCAGGGGTTCTTGGTTATATTTCCAAAGGATCTTGTTGGCGTTTGCGCCCGTCGCTCCCCCCCATTCGTATCGCATTTGCTCCGGTAGCCCATCGCCGTTTCGATCTGGAACGACAAACTCCATATGCGTCGTCGAAGACGAAACGTGCGCGACGGCACTCTCAAGATCGGTGGCTATTTGCGTTGCCGCTTTCGAAAGGTCGTACGTGCTGCGAAACAAGTTGTCGTCTTGAGACTTGGCACGCATCATTACTGTAATGCACATGGCCATGGCACCGATAAGCACAGTTGCCGATGGCAAGGTGACCATCAACTCCAACATGGTTACGCCCGATCGACGTTGGCTTAAACTCATTGGACACTCACCCGGCCTGAAATGGGGGCCACATCAATTCGTTTTTGGAAAACGCCTGCGCGTACCGTCACAGATATGCCTTGGTCTGGCATTCCGAAGCGATCAAAAGCGAGCGTAACACTCGCGAGTTGCGTTGCGGACTGTGCCGCTGTGACCAGCGAAGAGAGTTCAGCCTGATAAGGAGGCTGATTGACAGCGACTTGGTAAGGCTGACTGATGCGGTCCAGTGAGCTAAGACCACTGATCGCATAGCTTTGGTCGGCCAACGTGAAGGCAATGGTGCGAGTCGAGTTGGTTTGACGAGCTAGACGTTGCGTCTGAGCAATGTCTTGAACAATCCTCTGAGCGGTTACATCGACTCGGTACCGTAAGAGACTATTGGAATAGATAGGCGACGCAACGGCGGCTAGTATTCCGATGATCATAACCGAAATCGTGACCTCAACCAACGTCACGCCGAAAAGGTCTTTACGCTGTGATTTTCGCAAGTTGAGCATGGCCGTTATTCCATCACCAAACTATTGATTGAGTTGGCGATTCGCCGCATCAAGCTATTGTTGGAGTTTGCATCGATTTCGGTCGTGAAAGCGAATGCTGCCCTTTCGGAGCAATGCGGTTGGATTTCATCATTGGCTAGGCACTCCAAAAAGACAAGCACAATGTCTGAGTCCCATGTCTTACCGGCCTCGGCACGCAGGATAGACTCAGCAATTTCACTTGGCATCCCTCGTCGGTATGGTCGATCGCTCGTCATGGCATCGTAGGCATCGGCGACTGCTAGAATACGACCATGCAATGGAATGCTCTCACCCACCAGACCAGCAGGATAGCCACCACCATTGACCGCTTCGTGGTGATGCAGTACTCCCGGAAGTACATAGTCTAATTGCTTCAGGTGCTTTAAGATTGCATGCCCGATTTCGGGGTGCTTTTTAACGATTGCATATTCTTCTTCGGTAAGTTCACCGGGCTTGGCGAGAATCGAATCTGGAACTCCAATCTTGCCAACGTCGTGTAGCAGGCCAGCCATATAAATCCGTTCGCATTCCTCAGCGCTCTCCCCCAATTTGGCTGCAATTCTTTTGGCGTACAAAGCTACGCGATCGCTGTGGCCGCAGGTGTAGGGATCTTTGGCGTCGATCGCATTGATGATGGCTCGAACAATACCGGTCAGAAGTAATTCTTGCGCCTCAAATAATTCCAAATTCCGGGCATGCGAAGACATGATGTTTGCTGCAGCGCTCAGCAATCCAGCTTCAAAAGTTCCAAACGGTGTCGCTTTGCGATGGCTGGGTTGCGATTCCATCGTCGGGACCGCGTTTTCTGAAGGTACTTTATTGATTGCCAAAATCCATCCGTAAACATGGGACCCCTTCGCAACCGATAAGGCGATGCAATTGCGCAATCCGGGGTACCCAAATAGGTGCTCATCGTTGCCCTTGATATTAATTACCCGTGGCCCCCGCGCGAGTTGCGGAATCGAATCCTCAAGAAATCGAGAGCATGATTCTCGATCCTTGTCACAAAAACCGGTCGCAATAACACTATTCCAGTTAGGCGATGTATCGGATCTGGTACCTTGGCATGATCTTACAAACAAAATAGATTCCGCTCGAATGACACTTGCGAGATCGGGTAGGCACTTGCGTGCGATCGATTCAATCGTGTGCTTCGTGCCGCATAGATCAAAGTACTCATTAGCACTCCGCAACCAAGTCAACTCCTCGAAGTCTTGGGTCACTTGATCGATAAAGAACTCAGATTGCCTTTTGGTTGCTGTTGCTTGCGCGCAATGCTGCAACGCCTCCAGATGAGCGGACACCAGCGAACAGACCATGGTTTCATTTTGGTCTGGGAGAATTAAGCCGACGAGGATTGGTATCAACGCATCCAAGCATGTATTGACTATTACAATTAGACGACCCTCTAGTCGCAACACCAACGGTTGACTCGATTGTGTGTCGATAATCTCCAGTGCGGCAACCAACAGCGGATCGATTTCGTCTGGCGAATCGTCTCGAGGAACAATCAACCAGCCCATTTGGCTGAATTGCAGCACGGATGTGGTCGAACCCAACACGGACTCTAGACGGGTTGCGAGTTCGCATGCAAGTTGGATGTCGGCGAGTGTTCTTGCCATGTTGAATAAGACTGCGTATTCGAATCTAAGTGAGCAGGCAAAATTGGACTCTGCCTTTCGTCTCACTTATATCTAGCACGCAAACTTTGGCGAAACCGAAAAAGATCCTGATTAAATCATTTGCAATGCGCAGAATCGAAACCTAAGTTTTTTGAGTTCGAAGGGGAATGTCTCCCAAATGAATTTCCAGCGGTTGATTGCTTGTCAGTCAATAGCGTGTTTCCCTGCTTTTCGCACGGCCAAGAAAAAAAATGCATACGACATTGAAAAGAATGAGTTCACGAAAGCGTTCCGCTTTTAGTTTGGTAGAGCTTGTAGTGGTTGTTCTGATTATCGGGATTTTGGCGGCTGTTGCGGCACCTCGCATGTTTAATACTGCGGGGGACGCTCGGGATTCCGGAACAAAAGCTTCGCTCGGAGTCATTCGTGATTCCATCGAGTTGTACAAGGCACAGAACGGTGTTTACCCACCTGTGGCAACTTTTGCCACGGCTGTTAAGCCGTTCATCAATGGTGCCTTTCCCAAGGTTCAAACCACTTTGGTTCCAACTGCCAATCAAAACAGTACAGTCGTTGCAAATACGGGTAATCCAATCGCAACACCCACGGGTACAGCCGGTTGGGCTTATAACGAAACCACGGGTGAGTTTGTTATCAATAGCGCCGCCTGCATAACTTGGTAATCCTATCCATGACTGAAGCCAAACGAGTTCTGGTCGCCGAAGACAATGTCGTTCTCGGCGACGTCATTCGGTTTAATCTCCAACGCTCCGGGTTCGAGGTTACCTTGGCTCGGAATGGCAACGAGGCACTTCGTATGGTTGAATCAAGACCATTCGATATTTTGGTTACGGACTATGAAATGCCAGGGATCGACGGAGAGGAACTGTGCCGCCGTGTTCGGAACGATGCAGATCTAAACGGGCTTCGAATCGTTATGTGCTCTGCAAAGGGGCTGGAGATGGACCGAGAGGAAATCAAGGCTAGGCTTTGCATCGAAGCGATCCTGTATAAACCCTTCAGCATTCGTGAGCTCACGACCCTACTTGAGCGATTAGATGTCGCTTCTGGGGGTTTTGATCAACAACAGATTGGCACGCCGGTCTCCGCCGTGCACAGTTAGCTAGAACTCTTCGCATCGAATTGAACTCATGATTGCAGCCCACCCCAATCGCAGCTTGACGCGACGCCTGAGCGAACAGTATTTGCTGTTTGGTTTGTCCGGGCTATTCTGTTTTACGGTCTCCGCCATCTACCTTTCATGGTATGGATCGCTTCTCAATTCAATCCCTGCAGCTGTTGGCATTCCACTTGGGCTACTTCTGTTCGGCTCCTTCGTTCTCCGACGCACATCGCATTGGCATGAAAATATAGAGCGCCAGCTTTATCGCTTTGCAAATTCGGGTAATCATTCTGTTGCAGAATTACGCCCGCTCCCAGCTACGGATTCACTCGCCGCAGGCTGGAACCAGCTGCTGGCCCGCGTTCACGAACACTCGGCGTGGAATGGTGTCGAACGTCGACTTTCGGAAGCTTCTCACACTCAACAAGCCAAACGATGGGAAGCGGTCTTCCAAAACCTCACGGAAGGAATTGCGATTTGCGATTCTGATGGGCGAATCATCCAACTCAACCGTTCTTTTGCGACATTGGTCAAACGAGCAGACTCCAAATCGCTTGTCGGCGCGGATATCATTGGCTTGCTTTCCGATCAATCCGACGAGGCGTCTCAGGAACGGATTCGCGGATTGAGTGGCAATCATGCCACTCAAATTATCGAAATACAACGATCGCAAGATCTTTCCCACGGCGTGTGGCGTTTGAGTCGAATCACTCAGACGGGAGATAGTTGCAATCCAACCGATACCATCTGGACGCTTCGTGACGTAACTCAACAAAAGCTCGCTGAGAAAGCCAGAGAGCAGTTCGTTTTTACGGCAACACATGAGCTTCGAACACCGCTTGCGAATATCCGAGCGTATTCCGAAACGCTTTCTCTGGCCAACGATATTTCGTCTGAACAACAACAGTCCTTCTACAATACGATCAACAACGAAGCAACCCGTTTGGCCCGATTCGTTGACGAACTGCTCAACATCAGTCAAATGGAAGCCGGAGCGATCACAATCCAGAAACACGAAGTGCAACTCGAGCGATTGCTTGGCGAAATTCTGGATAGCCAACGCCCCTTGGCTAACGAAAAGAAGCAGTCTTTTGACTTCGCAATTGCTCCTAAGTTGCCGAAAGTTATGGCCGACAAGGACAAGCTTGCCGCAGCCCTGACCAATTTGGTCAGTAATGCGATTAAGTACACTCCCGAAGGGGGCAAAGTGACAGTGCGAGTTGACTCGGACTCAACCCGCGTTCTGTTCCTGGTGGAAGACAGTGGCATCGGCATCTCGGGCGAAGACCTACCAAAACTGTGCAGCAAATTTTTTAGAAGCAACGATGAACGTGTGCAAGCGGTGGTTGGGACAGGATTGGGACTGGCTTTTACCCAAGAAGTTGCAAGACTTCATGGGGGTAATGTCTCGATTCGAAGTCAGTTGAATCAAGGTTCTTGTTTTACTCTCGAGCTCCCCATTCGCTAACAAAACAGATACGTCATGTATTCTTGCAATCGCTCCGGCGCCGTGGATACGATAAGCGGTTCACAGCCGCTAACTCGAGAATATCAATCCGCCTTTCTAAACTCAGTCGAGGGTTGTTTTGGGAACGGACAACCACGGATCGTGTTCGACCTAAGCAATGTTCCACTCATAGATAGCGTCGGTCTGGAATCCCTTCTCGAAGCCCGTGATCGTTGCCAAAAGCTAGGCGGTTGCATCGTGTTGGCTCGCCCCAACCCTCTTTGCCGTGATATCCTCCGAATCAACGGAATCGACAAGGAGCTCAATGTCTATGATGACGCTATTAAGGCGATAGGGAGCTTTGCAAGATGAAAGAAACTGCTGCTCGATTTCCTACGTTGGACCCGCCAATTGTTTTGCGCAACCGAGCGAAACACGGCCAGTCCATCCCGGCGATTCCGCTCGGTGAAAACCTGGTGCACGCTGGTCTCCTCACCGATGGCGACCTTGAGGCTGCACTCCAGCAACACTCCAACACCAATTCACAGCTCGGCGAGACGTTGCTCGAGATGGGCTTCGTCGAAGAAGACACGCTGCTGTTGTTCTTGGGACAACAGTTGGGCGTTCCATCGGTTCGCTTGCGAAGTGGTATCGTCGACCCAAGTGTAGTGCGGTTTATTCCGCGTTCCAAAGCCGAGTCCTTCTCGGCACTTGCCTTGTTCTGCGTCCGTGGACGTTTGACGGTCGCTATGGCCGAACCGTCTAATCTCAGACAACTCGATGAACTAGAACGCATCACTGGACTGCTCATTCGGCCCGTGTTGGCCATGCGATCAGCCATCGATCGCATGCTTGCCCATTGCTACGAAGAGAACTTTGCGGTCGATGCCGTTACGGCCGACCTTGAGGAAAACTCGCTTGAAATTCATGCGGATGCCATCGATATCTCACTGGCGGATGTCGAATCATTGACCGACGGAAGTCCGATCATTAATTTGGTGAACTACATTATCGTTCACGCGATTCGACAGAAAGCCAGCGACATTCATATCGAAGCCGGCCAACAATCCTCATTGGTCCGGTACCGTGTAGACGGTCACTTGCGGGAAGTGCTTCGACCTCGACGTGAGTTTCATCCCGCAATGATTTCTAGAATCAAGGTTCTAGCCAAACTAGATATCTCCGAACACCGCATGCCTCAAGATGGTCGTGTGCATTTGACCGTAGATGGCAGAGAAATCGACTTGCGCATTTCAACTCTGCCAACCATCCTTGGCGAAAAAATCGTAATGCGAGTACTGGATCGCAAAAACGTGACTTTTTATCTCGATAAGCTCGGAATGCCGGAAGGCGCGCTCAACAAAACCAGGAGCCTACTTAAGCGTCCCCACGGCTTGATTCTCACGACGGGCCCCACCGGTAGCGGCAAGACGACCACACTCTACTCAGCCGTCGAACTGATCAAGTCCATCAGACGAAATATTGTTACGGTGGAAGATCCAGTCGAATACCAGCTCGACATGATCAATCAAGTTCAGGTGAGCAACACCAAATCCATGAAGTTTTCCGACGCGCTTCGATCGATTCTGCGCCAGGACCCCGACGTCATAATGGTCGGCGAAATTCGTGATGCGGAGACCGCTGCGATCGCAATCCAAGCAGCCCTTACCGGGCACTTGGTTCTAAGTACTTTGCACACCAACGACAGTTTCAGTGCAGTGACTCGATTGTTAGATATGGGGATTGAGCCCTTCAAGCTTTCGGCGGCCTTGTTGGGTGTCATTGCGCAGCGACTTGTTCGAACGGTCTGTCCATCGTGCAAGATCAGCTACTATCCAGCTCCCGAGCAGCTTGACGCAATCCGATACCATGGGGACCGACGACGTCAATTCGTTCGTGGACAGGGCTGTCGTGAGTGTTACGACACAGGCTTTCGCGGCCGTACCGGCATCTACGAAGTTTTCACAGTTGATCGAGAAGTACGCGAACTAATCTCATCGAATGCATCGGTAGATGCGTTGCGAGCACACCATGGTCGCCAAGGGAGCGGGTCTTTGCTTGATGAGGGGATTCGACTAGCAGAAGCCGGGCGGACTAGCCTTGATGAGATCATCGAAGTTGCTTATTCCGACTGAGCGTGAAACGACTTTCTTTCCTATAACGGCCATCGCATATGCAATTCCAATACCTCGCAAAAGATCGACAGGGCAAGTCCGTCGACGGACAATTCGAAGGGGAAAGTGCATTGGCTGTTCGACAGAGACTACGCTCACAAGGCTTGTTTGCGTTGTCGGTCGTAGCTCTTGAGTCGCGGTCTAGAGTCTCAAAAAAGCCCGTAACTACCTCGCTTAAAAAGGCGAGTAATTCCTTAATTCACGTTGAACAGGCCAGATTCGTTGATAGCCGATTCTCGCGAATCAAGACCTCCGACTTGATCGTCGCACTTTCGCAACTCTCGATCATGTGTCAGTCGGGGGACGATTTGGCGGAAGCCCTGAACACGGTCGCGAATCAGTGTCCCGTGCCAAAACTACAAAGCGTGTTACTGGCGACCTACCAAGATGTTTCGCAGGGGCTAAAATTCTCCGCTGCATTAGCGAAGCACCCAAAGGTGTTTAACGAATCGATGGTAGCCGCGTTGGCTGCAGGGGAGCAAGCTGGACGTATCGTCGATGTGCTTGAGCGGACAACACGCATGATGCGCAAGGACCAGAACCTCCGCAGCTCGTTGATGGGGATGTTGATGTATCCTGCCGTCCTCTGCTCGATCACATTCGTTGTAGTCTGTTCAATGCTGTTCTTCGTCTTGCCGCAGTTCGCAACGATCTTCCGCGACATGGACCGAGCTGTTCCACCGCTCACTAGTTTTCTATTGTCCCTTGGGACAGGGCTTCGCGAGAACTGGATCGCCATCGCGGTGATCGCTGCAAGCGTTATTGGTTTTGGGATTGGTTTTCGCAAGCATACACGTATCCAACGTTTCGTGGATCGTGCGCTTTTGAACGCATGGATCCTGAAAGATTCGATTCGCGCTTTGATCACGGGCAGAATCTTTCGATTGCTGGGCACCATGCTGGAGAACGGAGTTCCATTGCTAGACAGCATACGACTATGCCGCAAAGCCACCCGAAATAGTCTTTTTCAAGAAATGTTTGAAAAGGTTGAGCATGAAATTTTGCAGGGCGAAGGCATGAGCCAAACACTGGTGGATACCTCCTTCCTGCCCGCCGGGGCTGCGCACATGATTTCTACCGGGGAACGCACCGGCAAGCTCCCAGCGGTCTTGCAATCGGTTGGAGAGTACTTCGAAGACGAAGGGGAACGTCGATTGCGAACCCTTGTCAAGATGCTCGAGCCAGCTATTATTGTCGGATTAGGAGGGGTGGTAGCGGTTGTCGTGCTTTCGATTATTCTGCCCTTGTTGGATGTGACGACGGCTTCTCGTTAAGTCAAGCAGAGAAGAGACGACTCTATGCCGCGTGCTAACTTGTACGACCTACGGTTAGCTACCATGAGACGACTCTTTTTTAAACTAGATCGAATACGCCACCACGCACTCCGCCGTTCCTATGGTTGGACAGGAATCGAAATCGGTTGCCATACCATCAACATGGCCCAAGTTTGCAAAATCGACAATCGCTGGCTATTGACAGCTGTTTGGTCGATCGAACATACGACTCCTTACCCATTGGAATCAATTCCGATTGCGTCTCCGAGCGATGAAGCTTTCGGTTGGTTAGCTTCCGAGGAGATTTGTGAGTACGGGCTTGCTCCGACTCTAGAGCTCTTGGAGAACTTAAATTCACTCTTTCACGGTCGTGACTGCGCGGCAACACTCACCGATGGCATGATTGCATACCGTGAACTGGAATTGCCATCGAGTGATTCCGCCGAGACGAAATCCATGGTTCGCTCTGAGATCGCGCTCGAGACCGAGTGCGAACTGGAGGAACTTTCGACGGATTGCTGGGAATTACCATCAAATCGACCTCGTGCGGAAACGCCCTCTTTCGGAGCGGTCTCGCTGAAGAAATCGACGGCTTTGCTATTGGCAAGTGACCTGCTCAATGCGGGATTTGAATGCCAAACGTTGGACGCAGTTCCGTGCGCCATGGCGCGCGCTACCGCGATGGTCGTCGAGGATAGAGACGTTTCTACTCTGGCTGTCGATCTAGGCTACTATCAGGCGACCGTCACATTGGTGGTGGCTGGCAAGCCGCTAATGTCGCGAGGGTTACGCAGTTTCGGGTTGATCCAGTTGCTGGAGCAAATTGCGCGTACATTTGAGATTAGTATGTCGGACGCGAAAACTCTGCTATTTCAATCTCCGTCGACGCGAAATGGCAATCCCACGGAAAAAGACGAATTCTCTAATCCGCTCCAACAAAAACTGAACGGATTCTTTCAATCGCTTTCGAATGAAATCGATAAAACGATTCACTACGCCAACCGCACCTACCGTTCGATAACGCCATACCAACTGCTTCTGATGGGGGCCGGAGTCAGAATCTCGAACATCGATCGAGCCATAGAGGCCCGAATCGGACTACCAACGCATACGTGGGCAATTGATCTTTCTGAAAACCTCTTCGGAAACCAACATGTTGCGACCTTTGCGATTGCGGCCGGCTTGTCCATGCTTGCCTGGGAGGCCATGTAATGCACGTCAATTTGTTACCAACCACTTTTGTTTGGCGACGTTTGATTCGAAAACGCCTTCGCCAATGGGGATGCGTTTATGGGTTGCTCGGGGTTTTCATCATTTACTGGAACGTGCAATTGATCGAAAAATGGTGGAACGGTCTTCGCAATTTGCAGGCGATTCATGCCGTCGCCAATCCGATCCGTCAATTGCAATCTGATAGCATTCAACTCTCAGTGAATTCGATTGCGTTACAGAAGAAACTCAACCAATTGCAAGCCGCCATTTCACAGGATCGCACCACGTCGCTTCTAGGGATTATCGCTTCGGGCGTGGGCTCAACGGGAGGAACTGTTCAAATTCAAGAGATGCAGGTATTGGTATCCGCGAGATCATATGAATCGACTGGCCCTACTCGCGAGACACAACGAGGTGCAGTCCCCAAATCGAATTCACCACCAGAGACCCGATTCTTGGGAAACCAATACCAACTAACATTGCGAGGTGTTGCAATCGAAAGCGAATCGATCACTTCGTTTATGGAGAGCCTGCAATCATCGAGTGTGTTTCCAAAGATAGAACTTCGGTCGACTCAAGAACGTCTGGTATCGGAACGATTTGTGCAGGAGTTTCAAATGGAGTGTCTCAGTTATGATTAGTAAGTTCTGGATGAACAACCCACTACTGTGGAACGAGCGTCTCTTGCATGCCTGCATGGCGGTGGTCATGTTGTTCGGTGTCGCCGGCTGTTTCGTCGTGCACTGTGCGGTCGCTCAATACGTCGATCGTATTGCATCGGATACAGAGGAATGCGCCGACCTTCTCAATTCCGAACATGAGTTTACGGAGGCAGTCATCCAGGCCCAACAACGGCAAGAACTGCTTGAGAAAGAGTATCGTTCCTTGTTGGATCGGATTCCAGCCAAGATTGTTGATTCGGAGGTTTTGTCATCGGTTCGAAGGATGGCCATAACTGCGCGTTGCAACTTGCTCGATTTTCGCCCCACCGCCACGCAGAACCAAAAAGAATTCCAAACCCGTTCCTTCGATCTTCGTTTGGAGGGCCAGTTCAAAAGTCTCTTTCAGTTTTTCGAGACGCTGCGCGGCGTTCCCTATGTTTACCAGGTCTCACGTTTCAAGGTTTCCGAATCTAGTAACCCAGGTGGCTTATGCCGCTTGGAACTGGAATTGAAAGTCGTCTTCGATCACATTTGGGCTCAACCGGAATAAAGTCATCATGAAGCAACGAGCATTCGGTTACGTGAAGGTTGCCATGATTCCATTGCTTTTTGGAATCCTTTATTTGGTTATTCGAGGAGCACGGAACGAACCATCGGTGGTCTTAACCGCTCCGACAAATGCAACGCCTGCTATTAGCCCAGCCAAAGGCGAACAAACCCAAGACACGAAGGAAAGTGAATTGTCAGTAAAGCCACAATGGCCTAAGTTCACATTTAGCGAACTAGCCAACGTCGACCCGTTTGATCGGAGAATGATCTTTCCCGATCCGTTGGCAAAAGCATTGCCAACGGATCCAAACGACTCAGAGAAACAATTGCTCGTAGGCTCCAACCGACCTTTGTCGGCGAGTTTATTGGAGTCGCTCAAAATTCATGCGATATTTCAATCGCCGCAGGGGATTGCGGCATTAGTCGATGAACGAATTATTCACATTGGAGATCGATTGAAGGATGGGACACAGGTTATTGGTATCACTCCGGAACAGCTCATTGTCGAGTCACCAACGGCCCATTAGACGGCAGGTAAACTCAAAAAAAGTCGAACCAAGATGATGTTCCCAGAACGCGGTCAACTCATCGGCCGTTGTTAAATAGAATTGTGGGTAATTTAGGTAACTTGGTCGGGTTGTAGTTAACTTGCTGACTACTCTGCCGTGAACAGACGATATTCCATTGGAAGAATCTCTATTTCGAATGACGGCAAGTGCATGATCGCGACCTACCATAATTATCAAAAACGTTGGCTTGCGTTGGCAGTTAGAGTGACTGCAAGTGCTTTGGCCAGCATTTTTGCAATTGGGTGGCTGTCGGATCGATGCGGGTTTTCCCAGGAATCATTGCCAGCAATCTTTGTAGTGCCCCAATTCCCGCCGACGCAATTGGCGCCAGTATCGTCGATTCCCTCGCAGAATTTCACGGTACCGAAATCGCAAATTGTACCGCTTGCGCCAAGTGCCTACGATTCCGAAAATCGTGTCCAGCTACAAAGCAATCTCGATCAAGTGACGTTGGTCACACGCGATGCCCCTTTGTCGACGGTCCTTTCTTTGATTGCTCAGCAACAGGGGCTCAATATCGTTACCGGCGAAGAAGTTAGCCAGCGCGTGAACGTAACACTCAACAATGTACGACTCAACGATGCCCTCGACGCTATCTTGGCTGTTCACGGATACACTTGGGTACGCCAGAATAATATCATTACCATCTCCAGCATGAGCACCGATCGCAGGACGTCGCCTTCGGTCCAAGGTCGAATGGTACGAGTCTTTACCCTCAACTACATATTGGCAAGCGATGTTGATAAAGTCGTTAAAGGACTGATGTCACCCCTCGGCCAGTCGTTCACCAACACAATCAACTTCGAGGAACAACGCAACGCCCACGAACAACTAATCGTTGAGGACCTGCCACCATATTTGGACCGAATCGGGGACTACATTGCTCAAATCGATACATTACCTCGCCAAGTCGTAGTGGAAGCGAACATTCTTCAAGTTACGCTCAAGGACAACAACAAGCACGGGGTGAATTTTAACCAACTCGCGCGGGTCAACAGGGCCAACGTCTCAATTGGGACTATGGGTTTGGCTTCAGGAACACCACCTGCAACAATGATGCGAGTTGAGGGTGGCGATCTTACAAGTTTGATTGATCTGCTGAAATCCACCAGTGATACCAAGACGTTGGCTTCACCCAAAGTGGCTGTAGTCAATGGTCAGAAAGCTAGGATTTCTGTCGGTGGAAAACTAGGATATTTACAAACCACTGCTACCAACACTAGCACTTTGCAAAGCGTAAGCTTTTTGGACTTTGGAGTGGTACTTACTGTTACACCCATTATCACAGAGGACGGTCAAGTTCTGATGACCGTTGCGCCGCAAGTCTCTACGGCACGCATCAACCCCACATCGAAACTGCCAGACAGTGAGTCCACCGAAGTCCAAACAACAGCCTTACTATCTGACGGACAAGCGATTGTAATCGGCGGGCTGATCAAGGAGACCAGCAATGATAGCCAAAACAAGGTCCCGTTTTTTGGAGACTTGTGGTTTGTTGGACGGCTCTTTCAGAGTCGTGATCGCGTGAAGGAACGCAACGAGATCATCATCACGTTACTTCCTCGCATCGCGCGGCCAGGAGATTTTTGTTCCTTTGCATCCGCAGAAGACTACGCGCAGGCGACTACGCCCTTGCTCGACCGAAATCTAACGCCCGTGGATAGACGTGAGTGGGAGGGGGGACTTCAGGACGCCTCCAAAAAACCGCGTTCGTGGAATTGGTTCAAAAGAAAGAAACCCGAGGTAACGGTACCGATCTCCGCAGTGACAGCGCCCGTCCTGGTAGAAACGTCATCGGGTCGCCCCTACAATTCGAGGTATGCCTCAAGTGAGTATTTGCTACCTGACAATTCAGCAACACTTCCGTCTAGCATGGGCACAGAGGTTCCAAGTCCCAATCAGCAATCGTATAGTTTTCCGATAGGAATAGGAGGCCCGCAGTGAACCGCCTATTTGCTTTTCATCGCGAAACTCTGCGGCGTCAATTTAGCCGCGGACCAATCATCGTCCGAGAGGGCTCCTGTCGGTTTGGGTTCGTAGTCACCCACGAAATTGACCGTCGACTTGGGTGGAATTTCTTGGATATGGCCGGTTAAGTCCAACATGGCATTCACCATGAGCCGACGAAGGTCCTCGCTGAGCCAGTCAAGCGAAGCGCCGGCGGTCGTCGTAAATGACCTTCCCTGTTTTCCAGAAGGTGCCGTGTAAGTCTTAAACCAAGCCAAGGGCATCCGAGTATCTTTGCGTTGGTCGGTTACAGGCGGGTCAGTGGCGTTCAGCCCCGACAGAACTTGTCCGGTAAAGAGCACTACATCGTTCGATGTAAGCCGTTCCACCGAATTCACGTCGGTGTGACAGAAAATGGTATCGGCGACTCCGCGAAGTACGGGATGACCGCGCTGTGCCACGTTGACATGAGCAAGGGTAGCTTCCTTCTGAAACTTACCAAAGTGAGCAATCCAAGTGTCGCCAAGAATCTGTTGGCCAAATCCTCCAGCCCAATCCTTGTTTTGAAAGTCCCATGTTTTATAGGGACTTGAACTGTTCGGCGGATATCGAAAGGCGTGAGTCGCATTTCGAATCCCGATGACTGGTTTCCCAGCGTTGACGTAGTCCACGATGTACCGCATTTCCGAATCCGGCAGTTGGCGAAACCGAGCGAATATCACCATCAAGTCAGCGTCCTTGAGTGCAGCCAATCCCGGAATGTTGTTGTTTCGGTTGGCGTTGATGGTTCCTGTGTTTGGGTCGATTGAAAAGAGGACAGTGCACTTGAATCCATGATGCTGGGAAAGGATTTTGGCAAACATGCTCATTCCTTCCTCGGAGCGATAGTACTCTTCCCCGGTGACGAAAACGATATGTTGCCCTTTGCCCAATCCTTCTTTGCCATCGATCGTCAGCCAAAGATCGTCAGCCATCAATAAAGGAGAAAAGCACAGTACAGCAAAGAACAGAACGATTCGCAAAGCACCAACGGGGTTGACGCCTTTCGCTCTGCGAAAGTCCGCCACGTTAACGCACTTCTGCAGTGCAAAAGGGGACTCTCGACTAGGTGCGTCGAGCAACGTTTGGAAACGCAACACTATTTGGGGTCTTCCTTTGGCTTATCCGCCGCTGCTTTATCTGCAGCGGCCTTGTCCGCAGCTGCCTTATCAGCGGTAGCTTTCTCGGCTGCTGCTTTCTCAGCTGCTGCTTTCTCAGCCGCAGCTTTCTCGGCCGCAGCTTTCTCGGCCGCAGCCTTCTTTTCCGCTTCTGCTTTCTTCTCTGCTTCTGCTCTTTCGGCTGCGAGTTTTTCGGCTGCCATTTTTTCTGCTTCGGCTTTCTCGGCGGCAGCCTTTGCAGCGGCAGCCTTTTCAGCCGCAGCTTTGCGATCGGCCTTCTTGGTCTCAGCGTCTTTGGCCACGTACTGCATTTGGCCAACGCTTTGTAGGACGGTCGGACCGAGTTTCCGCGTAGCGACTACAATGCGATCGCTATTGATGGCAAGAACTCCCCACATCCCTTTCGGACCTTCGGCCCAGTCCAACAATGTCTTCGGGTCCGCTTCGGACGACCTCTTAACTTGTCCTCGCATCGATACCGCCACCAAGCCACCGCCTGGGAGCGTAGAAAGGGAAGACACCCAGTCGTTTAGTTTGGCGATTTCGACAGGATCGCCAGCTTCTGAGGGAATACGTCGAACCGTTCCATCTGCGCTCCCAACCCACAGCAGATTGTTGTTGCCGTAAACAACGGACCACAACGGTTGGTTCCCAACTGCGACTTCTTTGATGGCTTCCAGGGATGGCCACTTCACGAGCAGAAGTTTCCCGGAACCGGTCGCAACAGCAAGTGTCTCGCCCGAAGGGTTAAAGGCCATCGACATGATCTGACCAGAACCCAATTCGCGGCTTCCAATCGCTTTTCCTTCGCTGACGGACCAAGCGAAGAGGGTACCCGCTTCATTGCCTGCTGCCAAGTGTTTTGAGTCCGCTGCAAACGCGATGGCTCGAGTCCATTTCGCAAACGCCTTGTCAAAGTGTTTGGTCTCGCCACCTGCGACAGGCGTGATCGCTAGGCTACCTTGGAAGTCAGTGGAAGCGAGAGTCGATTTATCCGGGCTAGTAGCCACGGCCCAAACAGCTGCCGGTTGTCGATACAACTCCTTTGCCTCATCTGGGTTCTCGCCAGAAAAGCTTACAACAGAGCCTTCTCGATACGGCATGCCTGTTGCAAGGGAAGCATATAAGCTTCCTTCGTTTCCTTTAGCCAGACTCGTAACCCAACGGTCATGCCAAATCCATTCGGCCGCATCATCTGCACAAAGGACTCCAACCATCGGTCCCATTAAAAAAGTTAACAAGAAACCAAGGTACGTGTTTCGAGCTAAGTGAACGCGTCGTTGCAAGATCATGCGGAAATCTCCTTGGAGAGTCAGGGCTTAGGAATCACCATCGCTTCGGTAGCAAACCCGAAGTCAACTTCCTGAAATAGTAACGTCGTTTCATCCATTGTTTTTCGCCTTCATCAGATTCGCAACAGGTGAAGCGCAAAAAAAGGGCTTGGGAAGCTCGTCTAATTATACTCTGCGAAAAGCTCCCGTGGGTTTCGGCGGATCATTCAGAGCATTCTTCCCTCAGTATGGATCTTGCGTTCTTTCGTGTTTTTCCACATGGTTCGTCCCGTGTCGAAATGCCATGAAACGCCGGTTTGTTGGCACCGGCAATAGATTATAATCAAGGTCCCTCCCCAAATGCTGTCCTTGCCAACCAAGGATTCAATGATCTAGAGATTATTCATGTTATATTGCAAAACCCACTTCGATTTCGTACGGTCGTTAAGCACTTTGGATGCGTTTTGCCCGACGGAACGAAGGTGCTTTGCTCGCTCCAATTGGATTTGTTTTTTCGCCGTTTTGTTTGCCGGGTGGTATGCGGGAGCTGGCATCGCTCAATCAGTAGTCAACAAGACAGTCCATTTCTCTAGCGATATTCAACCTATCTTGGCTGAGAAGTGCTGGAAGTGCCACGGCGTCGATGAACAGAGTCGGCAAGCCGAGCTTCGACTTGATCTACGCGATTCGGCAATTTTGTCGAAAGCAATTATTCCTGGCAAACCTTCGCAGAGTCAGCTAATAGAGCGGATTCTCGAGCAGGATGATTCAAAGCGAATGCCACCTCCTGAAAGCAAGAAATCTCTTTCCAACTCCGAAATCCAACTTATTTCCGACTGGATCCAACAAGGCGCGCCTTACGACAAACATTGGGCTTTTGAAAAACCCGTCAAGCCAGTACTTCCAGCGACAAGTGGAAAATCCTGGAGCAAGGACCCGATCGATGCCTTTGTGCTGGCTCGAATCGAACAGCAAGGTTGGAAACCATCACCCGAAGCGGATCGAGCCACATTGTTGCGGCGAGTCTCACTGGATCTGACAGGCCTGCCTCCCAGTCGCGGAGAACTTGCGGATTTTCTTTCCGATCCCTCCAACAACGCATACGAAAAAGTTGTTGATCGATTGTTGGGGTCAAGACGTTATGCCGAGAAGATGGCCATGCATTGGCTTGACGCCGCTCGCTATGCCGACACCAATGGCTACAACAATGATGAAGACCGAACGATGTGGCCCTGGCGAGATTGGGTGATCGATGCCTTTGATCGCAACATGCCGTACGATCAGTTCATAGTCGAACAGTTGGCCGGAGATATGCTGCCCAACCCGACTACGTCACAGAAATTAGCAACCGCCTTTCATCGCAATTTGGGCCACAACACAGAAGGCGGGATCGTTCAAGAAGAGTACCGCGTGGAATACGTCGCGGACCGTGTTCACACGACGGCAACGATCTTTATGGGGCTTTCGATGCAATGCGCGCGTTGCCATGACCACAAGTATGACCCGATTTCTCAACGCGAATACTACCAGTTCTATTCTTTTTTCAATCAGATGGAAGAAAAACAGGGAAGCTACAGCAAATTCAAAGCTGCCGAACCATTCCTTTCCATTCCTACAAGTTCGGAACAAGTCGAACTTGACCTGTTGGAGAATCGCCGCAAAATCGCCGTCGACACCCTAGTGCAACTGGAGACCGAAGCAGACGGGTTGCTCGAGGATTGGTCCAATCAACATTCCACTGCCACACGCAATAATCTGCTGGGGAGTGGCTTGATCCATCAACTATCGTTTGACTCCATCGAGGCTGACACTGTTCGCGATCAGGTGCGTCCCACGGGCAAGGCCAGGATTTTGGGTTCTGTTTCATCCATCCAAGGAAAGTTCGGTGGTGGCATATCATTGGAAGGTAATGGCTGTATTCAATTGGAGAATTTCGCCCCCACGGACGGCACGAAAGCCTTTTCCATTGGAGTGTGGATTTATCCCAAATCCAATGAAATAATGGCCGTCTTTGCGAAAATGGATGAGTCACACAATCACCGTGGCTTCGATTTGCTGCTTGAAGATGGGAAAATCACATCACATCTCATTCATTCGTGGCCGGAGAACGCCATCAAGGTTCAGGCAAAGTCCAAACTGAAGCTCGACACTTGGCAACACGTTCTCCTTTGTTACGACGGAAAACGCTCTGCCAGGGGTGTTCACGTTTTCGTTGAGGGCAAATCGATCGAGCTCAATATTCAAAGCGATAACTTGACGGATTCAATCGATTCGCCGAAACCGTTTTCACTTGGGCGACGAGATACTTCCTATTCTTATCTTGGGTGGATCGATGAACTTCAAATATACGATCAGGAGCTAGTCGCGAACGACGCCGCTGATTTAGCAAATGGCAAGCCGATTTCGAACGTATCGGAGTTGCTAGCGATTCCAAAAACAAAGCGCTCGGAACTGCAACAAACCATCGCCAAAAAGTTCTATCTCGAACGCATCGATCCGTTGTATCCGAAACTGAAGCTGCAAGTTGAGGAATTGCTGGAACAGAAACGGAAGCTGGAAAGCGCGTTGTCCGCCGTCATGATCATGCAAGACATGGACAAGCCGAGAGACACATTCGTCCTGAAACGAGGTCAGTACGACCAGCCTGGCGAACAGGTCTCGGCAGGCGTTCCCGCGGCGCTTACGTCGTCGGAGTCGACTGCGCCTCGCAATCGATTGGGGCTGGCGCAATGGCTGGTCGCGAGAAACCATCCGTTGACCGCACGAGTCGCTGTCAATCGATGGTGGCAAATGGTCTTTGGCAATGGTATCGTCCGTACGACCGAAGACTTCGGAGTAACGGGGGAACCCCCGACCCATCCCGAATTGCTTGACTATCTTGCCACGGAATTGCTCGATTCGCATTGGGACGTAAAGGCGATGCTCAAGCGAATCGTTACGTCTGCTACGTATCGACAGGACTCTCGAATCCATCCCGAACAATGGCAAAGCGATCCCGAGAATCGATTGCTGGCTCGAGGCGCCCGCTTTCGAGTGTCCGCCGAGACGATTCGCGATAACGCTTTGGCCATCGCCGGATTGTTATCCGATCGTGTAGGAGGCCCCAGTGTCAAACCTTATCAACCGGCCGGACTCTGGGAAGACGTGACTGTCGAGCGCCGAGGTAAATACGTTGAAGATCGCGGCGAGGATCTGTATCGCAGAAGTATGTACACTTTTTGGAAGCGAACTTGTCCGCCGCCGTCGATGATGTCCTTTGATGCACCCAACCGCGAAGTCTGTCTTGCTCGCAGGGCTCAAACCAATACGCCGCTTCAATCATTGATCCTTCTCAACGACCCAACGTACGTCGAAGCGTCGAGAAAATTGGCCGAACGAATGATTCTGTTGGGGGGACCTGAACCATTCGATCGATTGGCTGTCGGATATCAGTTAGGGGTGGCTCGCGAACCTAATCCCGAGGAGCAAAAGATCGTGTTCGAGCTCCTCCTGGAAGTGGAAAATCGCTTTCGAACAAGCCCCCAGTCCGCTGCGCATTTGCTAGCCGTAGGCGAGTCCAAGAGCGATGAATCGATCAACCGAATCGAGCTTGCTTGTTGGACGATCATTGCTAGTACAATTATGAACCTAGATGAAACTGTTACAAAGAGGTGAGACGTGGGACCGCATTATGAGTTTCAAGCTAGGTGCATTCGGCGCCATTTTCTTCAAAGTTCGGCGGCCGGTCTGGCCGCCATGCATGGATTGCTGGCGAATCCGATTGGACATGCAGTAGAGTCTGTCAAGGTGCCGCATTTTGCCGCCAAGGCGAAGCGGATCATCTATCTGTTTCAGTCGGGTGGCCCCTCCCACCTGGAACTGCTCGATTATAAGCCGCGATTGCGAGAGCTTCACGGAAAAGAGCTGCCAGACAGCATCCGGCAAGGGCAACGCTTGACAGGCATGACTTCGGGGCAAAAGAGTTTTCCGGTCGTTGCATCGAAGTTCAAGTTTGATCAACACGGAAAATCCGGAGCTTGGATCAGCGAGTTGTTGCCACACACTTCGAAGATGGTCGATGACCTATGCATCGTTCGATCGATGCATACCGAAGCTATCAATCATGATCCCGCCATCACTTTCATTCAAACCGGTTCTCAGCAACCTGGTCGTCCTTCGCTAGGTGCCTGGTTGAGTTATGGATTGGGGAACGAAGCGGAGGAGTTGCCTGCGTTTGTCGTAATGATCTCCCATGGATCCGGCCGTGACTCCAATCAAGGATTGTTGGATCGACTTTGGGGGGCAGGCTTTCTTCCGTCCAGTCATCAAGGAGTAAAGCTGCGAAGTGGTGCCGATCCGGTGCTCTATTTGAACGACCCGCCTGGCGTTGACCGTCGCTTGAGGCGCCAAATGCTGGATGGCCTAGCGAAACTTAACGAGTTGCAAAGGGGAGTCGACGGCGATCCGGAAATTCAGACGCGCATCGAACAATACGAAATGGCTTTCCGGATGCAGAGTTCGGTGCCCGACTTGATCGATATGTCCGATGAGTCCGAAGCGACGATGGAGATGTACGGACCGAACGCGAGAAAGCCTGGGACTTTTGCTGCGAACTGCTTGCTTGCGCGTAGGTTAGCGGAACGCGGCGTACGATTCATTCAACTTTACCATCGGGGCTGGGACAATCATGGTGGATTGGCATCGAATATCCCGAAGCAATGCGATGATATTGACCAGCCACAGGCCGCCTTGATTGCCGACCTCAAACGACGTGGCCTGCTGGACGACACACTTGTGATATGGGGCGGAGAGTTCGGTAGAACTGTGTATAGTCAGGGAAATCTGACGGAAGATTATGGAAGAGATCATCACGGCCGATGTTTCTCGGTGTGGCTGGCCGGAGGCGGCATCCGACCAGGAATGGTCCATGGTGAGACAGATGATTACGGATACAATATTGTTCGAGACCCTGTGCATGTTCATGATCTGAATGCTACGTTACTCCACTGCTTGGGTTTTGATCATGAGCGATTGACTTATCGTTATCAGGGCCGAGATTTTCGCCTGACAGATGTTCACGGCAATGTTATCAAACCTCTTTTGGCCTAAGGCCTAATATCCATGCCGCGAAATCGATCGTACGTTGCTTTGCTTTTTCTTGTTGCAACTGCGTTCAACGCGTTTGGCCAGGAAGTCGTTGACTTGCAATCCCAAGCCGAAGCTACCAATTTCGAAGCAACAAGTCGTTACGCTGATGTGATCCGTTTTCTTTCGGAATTGCAAAAGCGAAGTCCGCTTGTGCGTTTGGAAACTTTTGGTCTCTCTCAAGAGGGGCGACAACTACCTCTGGTGATCCTTTCCGATCCCCCCCTATCCACGCCTCGAGAAGCGAGCCAATCAGGAAAACCGGTGGTTTTTATCATGGCCAACATTCACGCAGGGGAGGTCGAGGGCAAAGAGGCTTCTCAACATCTGGCCCGACGAATCGTGCTCGGCGATTTGAAGTCTGTTCTTTCGAAATTGACGATACTCATTGCACCGATTTTCAATGCCGACGGAAATGAAAGAATTAACCTCGAGAATCGATCGGAACAGTTTGGTCCGATCGGTGGCGTTGGGGTCCGCCCCAACGCACAGGACTTCGATCTCAATCGAGATTTCATCAAACTGGAATCGCCAGAAGTTCGTTCGCTCGTAAAACTCTACAATCGATGGAATCCGGATCTGACGGTCGATTTGCACACGACCAACGGTTCGTATCATGCCTATCATCTGACCTACTCACACCCGCTCAACCCTAACACCAACCATCAGATCCTCAGTTTTCAACGTGAACAGATGATGCCTGTCATCGCGGATGCAATGCTAAAAGACCATAAGTTTCGCACCTACTACTACGGCAACTTCACGGGCTTTTCGAACAAACCGAAGGCAGGCGAAAAAACCACTTGGGAAGCCTTCACCCATCAGCCGCGGATCGGTCAGAACTATGGTGGACTACGAAATCGCATGACGATTCTTTCGGAAGCCTACAGTTACTTGTCGTTTCAGCGACGCGTTGAGGTTACCGAGCGATTCGTCGAGGGAATCCTGAATTTCTGCGCTGGGCATTCCTCGCAAATCGTCGAGTTGACCAAGACGGCGGACGCTGAGGCCGTTCGTAGGTTTTCAGGCAACCAGGCGGTTGAATTCGGAGTGGCTTTCAAACCAATTCCATTGCCAAAGCCTGTTGACATCCTCGTCGGCGAAGTTGAGAAAGTAGTCAACCCTCGCTCCGGAAAAGAGATGACGGCCATGCTAGAGGACAAAGTGACACCATTGCAAATGGAAGACTTTGGTATGTTTGAAGCAACTCGAACCGTCAAGGCTCCGCGAGCTTATCTTTTTGCCTATGACGAAAACGTCGTTCAAAAATGCCTGCAACATGGGATCGTCGTCGAGGAGTTGACAGCCGAGCTAACGGCGGAGGTTGAATGTCTCAAGATTGATGGAATCGTAAAGTCCAAGCGCAAGTTTCAAGGGCATTTTGAAACCAAACTGTCTGGTGAATATGGCGGTAGCATAGTGACGTTTCCGCGGGGAACCATTCTTGTACGTACAGCTCAGCCGCTGGGCGCACTTGTCTGCTACCTGCTTGAACCCGAAAGCGAAGATGGACTGACTACTTGGAATTTTTTTGATGCACAACTCGAAGTGGGAAAGTCGTTTCCTGTTCGTAAATTGATGAATCCGATGAACGTCGCAAGTGTCCTGGTGGAGTAGCAACGACACGAGCAGTGTGTCCTTCCGAATCTCTTTCAGCTTGACTCTTTGTTTTGCTTCTTCGTGGCTCGCTTGGATGCTTTTTTGGTGGTCTTTTTAGCAGACTTGGTTTTCTTCGTAGCAACTGCGGTCGCGTCGGAATCGGAATCGGTTTCCGAATCCAAACTGGATTCCGGCGAAACCTTCTTTGCGGATTTCGATGTTTTCTTTTTTGCGGTTTTCTTAGTCGTCCGCTTGGGAGACTTTTTCTTTTTAGAACCACCGGCGGCCGCTCGCACCGCCAACAGATCCAGCGCTTGTTCCAACGTCAAGTCATCCGGTTTCAAGTCCTTGGGCAACGATGCGTTGGTCTCACCGTCGGTCACATACGGACCAAACCGACCATCTCGAATCACGATATTGGTGCCTGTAACCGGCGAAGCAGCCATTTCCCGAAGGGGGGGAGCGGCCACGCCGCGACCGCGACCGAGGGTTTTAGGTTGAGCAAGCAACTCTAAGGCCTGCTCGTAGGAAAGCTCAAGCAAGTTGTGAGTCGCTCCCAAAGACCTCGAATCCGTTCCGCTCTTGATGTACGGTCCGAACTTCCCTTGCATTGCGATGATCGGTTCATTATTGGCTGGATTGATACCCAGGGTACGTGGAAACATGAGTAGCTTGACTGCTGTGTCTAAATCAAGCGTCTCGGTGGTCATGCCTTTGAGCAACGAAGCGTTCTTCTTTTCCTCATCGTCCGCTTCGCCCATTTGAACATAGGGGCCAAAGCGGCCTTGCTTGATGTAGATGGGTTTGTTGGTTTCTGGATGATGTCCCATTGGCGCTTCGCCGAGTTCTTGCTTGGCCAGCATTTCGACCGCCATCGCGAGAGTCATTTCATCGGGTGGCATTTCTTCGGAAATGCTGGCTCTGCGTTCGCCTTGTTCTACATATGGACCATAGCGACCAACGCGAACGGAGACAGGTAGTTCCTGATTTCCATCCAGGAATCCAAGTGGATAGGAGCAAGCGGTGCGAGGATCGATTTCGGCAACCTTCAGTGCAAGCAGGGGTTTGAGACCGATGCCACCGGGCGCGGCGTTTTCAGCGACTCCCTCTTCACCGAAGTAGAACTCTTGTAGGTAGGCCAAATTCTCCCGTTCGTTGCGGCTGATTTGGTCGAGGTAGTCTTCCATTTCCGCCGTGAATTTGTAGTCAACCAGGGAAGTGAAATGCTCTTCCAAAAGCCGAATCACGGCAAATGCAGTCCAACTTGGAACAAGTGCGTTCCCCTTCTTGAAAACGTAATCGCGTTTAAGAATCGTGTCGATAATCGAAGCGTATGTACTGGGTCGACCGATGCCACGCTCTTCGAGACCTTGAGTCAAGGATGCCTCGGTGTAGCGTGCTGGCGGTTGAGTGGTATGGGAAACCGAATCCAACGACAATGCCTTGAGCGGATCGGAAGCCTTGACGTCGGGGAGGAGTTTTTCCTTTTCCGCTAGTTCGGCGGCGGGATCATCGCTTCCCTCAACGTAGGCTCTCAAGAAACCTTCGAAGTCGATGGAAGTACCGGTAGCTTGAAAAACGGCGTCATCGGCTTGGATTACTACAACGACGCGCTGCTTCTTGGCGTCGGCCATTTGTGAAGCGATCGTTCGCTTCCAGATCAACTCAAAGAGTCGAAATTGATCGTAGTTCAATTCGCCTTTGATTTTTTCGGGCAGTTGAAAAGGGCTACCTGCAGGTCGAATCGCTTCGTGGGCTTCCTGAGCATTCTTGACCTTAGTGGCATATGTCCGCGGAGTTGAATAGAGGAACGCATCGCCGTATTGCGATCGCACCAGATCGCGTGCCGCATCGACGGCCTCCTTGGAAAGAGTGGTTGAGTCGGTACGCATGTAGGTAATGTAGCCGTTTTCATAAAGGCTCTGAGCGACTCGCATCGCGTCTTTGGCGGTCATGCCCAGTTTGCGGTTTGCTTCCTGCTGCAGCGTGCTAGTGGTGAACGGAGCTTTAGGGCGTTCCGTGTAGGGCTTTATTTCAACGCTCACGACCTTGAAAGTTGCCTTTGCGAGCCGGGCCTTGAGGGCGTCCGCAGAAACGGCATCGAGTTGAAGCATTCTGGGATCTTTGAGAAGCCCGGTTGCGGTGTCGAAATCCTTTCCCGACGGGATTTTTCGTTCGGCGACACTGACCAACGAAGCTTCAAACTTCTCCTTGCCATTCGTTTCCAGCCAAACATCCAAATCAAAGTAAGTAGCAGAATGAAACGCCATGCGTTCGCGTTCCCGCTGGACGATCAGTCGGACCGCAACGCTTTGAACGCGTCCTGCCGATAATTTGGGTCGCACTTTTTTCCAAAGAAGTGGCGAAATGTCATAGCCATAGAGCCGATCCAAAATGCGTCGCGTTTCCTGAGCCTTGACCAGCCCCTGATCGATTTGTCTGGTGTTTTTGAGAGCGTTTTGGATCGCTTCCTTGGTGATTTCATGAAAAACCATCCGGTGAACGGGCACTTTCGGCTTCAATACTTCTTGCAAATGCCAGGAAATGGCTTCTCCCTCGCGATCTTCGTCCGTCGCTAGATACAAATCTTTTGCGTCCTTGAGAGCAGCCTTCAAAAAAGAAACGTGTTTTTTTTTGTCGGCAGGAACGATGTATAGCGGCTCAAAACCGTTGTCGACATTCACCCCTAAAGAAGCCCACGATTCCGATTTGAACTCGGCAGGGACCTCTTTAGCACCTCCTGGGAGGTCGCGAATGTGGCCGATCGAGGCCTCAACTTGAAATCCACTCCCCAAATACTTCGAAATCGTTCTCGCTTTAGCTGGAGACTCGACGATGACGAGGGATTTTTTCTCACTCATAAAAAGTTTTTGTGTTGCAAGTGGAATTGGCGAAATGCGATTTTGTTCGTCAGTGATTCTGGTAATCTACCTTACGCACAAGGGTTGTCACCGCAATGTCGGTGATTTGTCAAGCCCCAGACAGCGCTGGAGCAATGGAATTGCGTCATCCAGCGGAAATCCTACAATCCTTGTTTGAGTGCCTGTTTAATTGGGCCGATTAACTCGAATGCCGACTACCAAGGATTGATTTGTCCAATGTCCAGCCCATTTGCTATTTTCCGAAAAAACCAGAAGCTTTGGATGGCTGGAGCCGTTTTCATCGCTATTGTCTCGTTCGTAATCGCTCCGATGATTGAGTACTTTTCCGGTTCGAGGCGTTCAGGCCGAGGCGGGAATTCGAGCCGAGGCGGATCTAATCCGGTGCTAGCCTCTTGGACGGGTGGTTCAATTCGAATGCATGAACTCGACCGAGAGTGGCAGCAAGTTTACTGGGCGAATACTTTTCTAAGAAAACTGGCGATCGACGTACGTGAAAAGGGTGGAATGCCGAATGTTCCAGAGTTTGCTCAGGATCTCAGCTTGGTTGGTATCACTAGCGACCGAGACTCCAAAGAAAGAATTGTCGAAAGAAAACTCTTGGTGGCCGAAGCAAATCGAATGGGGATCCATTTCGACGACGAGTCCGTTAAAGTGTTTCTTAAGCGTTTTGTCGACGGAAAGCTGGATGGCGACCAAATCAAAGCGGCCCTCAAGGTCGCAACCAACGGACAAATGAACTTGTTCGATTTCAATCGAACAATGCGAGAAGAGTTGGCAAAGAATGAAGTGCTTCGCTTGGCGGGCACCGGGTTGCGATTTGAAGATCGACGCGAATCTAGAACTCTTGGCCGCCCAGCTCTGACAACACCCAGCAAAAACTGGCAAGATTTTCTTAAATTCAATCGGGCCGCAAAAATTCAAGCATTTCCGGTTTTCGTGAACGACTTCGAGTCGCAAGTAAAAAACAAGCCAACGGAAAAAGAGGTCCAGGAGATCTATAAAACAGGAAAGGACGTCACTCGATCGCGTCGAACCATCGCTACGCAGCCAGCCTTTCGCAGGCCGAAAACCTCGAATTTCGAGTTTGTCTCGATCGATGTCGAAAAAATCATCACCGAACAGATGGCGCTCGTGCCGGAGGAAACGCTTCGAGCCGAGTACGAACGTCGTGTTAAAGAAAAACAGTTTCGGGTTCCCGTTGCTCAAGAAGCCGTCGGATCACCCGCCACGGAACCTAGCGTGCCCGCCAATACTACAAACCCAGCCCCAACCGAAGGTGCGCCTGCATCACCCCCAGTAAGCGAAACCACGCCCCCCTCGGCTCCATCTGTTGCACCGGACGGCCCTCCAGCGGTCCCTCCGGTTTTGGTTGATCCCAAAGACAACGCTTCCCTAATCCGAAAGAACTCAAATATCAAGCTGGTTTCATTCCAGGAAGAAAAACCAGCGGTTGCAACACAATCGGAATCGGCGGCACCCGCAAGTCCGGTCGGAGCAACAGAACCGGCCGGACAAAACGAACCATCCGCTAAGATCGAAGTGTCCGACCCCAAACCAATCGAAACGGCCCCAGGTTTGCCCACTTTTCCTCAAGCTGGGGTTCCTCAAACTGGCGATGGCGTTGCGGAAAGCACGCCGATGCGGACCAAGACCTTTGACGAAGTCCGGGATCAAATTGCTCGTGAACAAGCGACGGCAATAGCCTACAAGGTCGTGGACGAACGTATCGACGAGTTGGTTGGTCCGATGAGCATTTATCAGTCCGAGGTTAGAGCGTATCAAAGTGACTTGTCGCAAAAAGTCAAAACCGCCAAGTCGCCCGCTCCCATTGATCTTGCCAAGCTCGGCAAAGAATTAGGGTTTGAACACGGGACAACTGGAATGGTGGATCAGGAGTCAATACAGGGTACGTCGATTGGCACTTCATTTGTGATGCCTGGTCAGGGGATGCAGCCATTCTCGTTTGCCGCGTTGGTCAATGAGTCGGAAGGGTTTGGAGAACTCCATAACCCAGTTGTATCGCTTGGTTTTACCGGTGGAAACAAACGTTATCTTTCTTGGAAAACAGAAGAGACGCAACCGATGACCCCTTCTGTGGACGCAGTCCGAACACAAATTGAGGAAGTTTGGCGAAAACAACAGGCCTACAAGCTCGCCGAAACACGCGCGCGTGAAATCGCTTCCAAAGTCGGCTCGTCGACACTTAAGGATGCGCTTGCTACTCCCGAGGAAAAAACACTCGTTCAAGAGCCCGCCAATTTCACATGGTTCAATCCCATGTCTGCTCGCATGGAAAGCCGTCTTCAACTGAGCAACGTAGAACTTTTGCAACCCGTTGATGATACTTTTATGGAAACGGTGTTTGCTTGCAAGCCCAATGAAACCGTTGTGGCTCCCGATAGCAACAAAACAGTTTATTACGTTGTTCAAGTGCTCGAACTAACTCCAGAAATCAATTCCCTTTTCGAACGATTTGCCTCCGCGCCGCTAGAAGGGGTTTCGACCGTTTCTCAACTTGAAAGCGATCGCGCTCTTCAACCCTGGTTCCAAAACTTGCAGAAACAACTCGGCTTCCGAGCGGACTAAATTTATGTCGCATACGATGGTGATCTTTGGAGCTTCCGGCGACTTGACCAGTCGAAAGCTTATACCGGCGCTGTATCGTCAATTCCAACGTGGCAGATTGCCCAACCCGACACGAATTGTCGGTGTTTCTCGCAGTGCCTTTACCTCGGAACAGTGGCGGGCCCAACTCACCGAATCCACGTCGAAGTACGTTAAGAACGACTTTCATAACGATACTTGGCAGGCCTTTTCCCAAAATATTTTTTATCAGCCCGGCGATATCGGAAGCGAAGAAGACTTCCACAAACTGGCCGCATTCTTAACCGAAGTGGAAGGAGCGCAAACCACCGATCGCGTGTATTATCTTTCCACGATGCCACAACTCTACGCTGCAGCAATTGCGCAAATGGGGAAAGCTGGACTCCATGAAGAAAAGTATGGTCGCCGTCGCGTGGTTATCGAGAAGCCATTCGGTACAGACCTCGCTTCGGCCAAAGCGCTGAACGAATCCATTCACCAGACTTTTCGGGAGGACCAAATCTATCGTATCGATCACTACTTGGGCAAAGAGACGGTTCAGAACATCTTGGTGTTCCGTTTTGGGAACACCATTTTTGAACCCTTGTGGAATCGAAATTACGTTGATCACGTTCAGATCACGGTGGCCGAAGAGGTCAAAGTCGGGCGACGAGGGGACTACTATGACAAGGCTGGAATCCTGAGAGATATGTTCCAAAACCATATCTTGCAATTGATGATGGTAACTGCCATGGAAGCGCCGGTGCGATACACGGGAGAAATGGTTCGCGACGAAAAAGTAAAAGTTCTGCAGAGCGTTCGACCCTATAAGGGTAGCGATTTCGCCGAGTTTGGAGTCCGAGGTCAATACACGGGATACAGCGAAGAGCAAGGCATTCCAGACGACAGTCAAACCGAAACCTTTGCGGCATTGAAGCTCTATATTGACAACTGGCGTTGGAAAGGAGTTCCGTTCTACCTGCGCAGCGGGAAGGGCATGAGTTGCCGATCTACTCAAATCGTAATTCAGTTTCGTGAACCGCCTCATATGCTGTTCGAGGAACGGAAATCGTTTCGGCCAGAAGCCAACAGAATTGTTATCCAGATCCAGCCGGCAGAAGGTCTGCAACTCTACTTCCAGTCGAAGGTGCCAGACTCGGATATGAAGATGAGGCTGAGCGAGCTCGATTTTAAGTTTGATACGAGTGGCAAAGAACTGCCCGACGCGTACCAACGTCTTTTGCTAGATGCCTTGGTTGGAGATCCAGGGCTGTTCGCCCGTAGCGATGAAGTCGAGCAAGCTTGGAGAATTATTGACCCAATAATTTCTGCATGGAAAAGCCCAGCTGCCCCGGCCTTAAATCCCTATGAGCCCGGCATGTGGGGCCCGGAGCAATGCACCGAATGGATGCATGCTCAAGGTCGCAATTGGTTTGATGTCTGCCCCATTTTGCATTAGGCCAAGCAAAACATCAGGCCGCCGAGATCTGCTCCCTCTCCACCCCGCGAGGCCGTCCCTTCCCGTCGAGACCGTCCCTTTCCGTCGACTCCGTCCCTTCCTCTCGATGCCGCCCCTCATGACCATGGTTTTACCAATTAGGTCACCCTCCCTCGGCAACGCTGTCCCTCGGCAACGCTGTGAAGCATTTTCGTCCGATCGGAGTTTGCTTCCGTCCGAATGGAGCTTGCCTCCGTCCGATCGGAGCTTGCCTCTGACGGACGCCGTTTTGGCGTACTAAAGGTACAGCTCAGACCTTGAAGTACCGCCCTCCGCTCTCGCTTCGACCGCCGTAGGCGGTCGAGGCGAGAGCGGAGGGCGGCGGTTCGCGGGCTGTTAAGTAGGACGCCAAAACAAGGTTGAGGGGAGGCAAGCTCCCGCTCAACCTAAGCGAAGGCAAGCTCCCGCTCAACCTAAGCGAAGGCAGGCTCCCGCTCAACCTAAGCGAATTGTCGGCGAAGATGCTTCACTGCGTTGCTCCCTCGGGCTCCCTCGGGGAGGGTCGGCCGTAGGCCGGCGTAGGCACACATCCGCGGCAAGTATTAGCCCTACTTCAATTGGCTGCGCACATCGAGTCCTTCGTAGAATCTCAGGGTTCCTTGAACCGATACGACTTGTCCGGGCTCACAATCGGGGAATATTGGATCCGAATGAATGCATGGTACAGGTGGATTTGTCCAAACCCGCTGGCACGGTGTCCATGAAGTGATTATCCAGCGATCACTTTGCATTCCTCGCACTGCGATGAATGGACTTTCAACAATCGCTTCTAATGGCTCTTGCAATTGGAAACCGATAGCCGCTTTGAGCATCGCGCAAACTTGTACCCGAAGACCAGTTAGCTTTTTTTCGGTACCGTTTATCAAGTCGATCTTCATTTGGACACCGTCCGAAGTCTTTTCCACGCGTGTCAAAAATGCGATGCCATTAGGAAGTTCTCGTCGAATGGAAAGCCCGTCGGCTTCCTCCGTCCATTCCAGTCGCGGTAACAAGATCGACTGATTGTCCCAGAGAGTCGGGACATGTTGGTGCGCCAAGTAGATGAGACCTAAGTTGGAGAAAATTGCTTCGGGCACATCGATCACAACGTAACCTCCGTTGTCCCACGGAGGGAACACGCTGATTTTGGTTTCGCGCTGCGGGTTGATCGCTCCATCTAGAAACCCTCGCCGCGGATGCCGACCGCCTGGATAGGGAAGTATTCGCACTCCACCTGGCGTCCCCTGTTTAGAAGTATCTTGCGAGCGTTTTTGTCGAAGCTGAATTTCCGATTCCGCTTGCTCCTTCGAAAGTCCAGTCGCAAGGCGAACCTCCCACGCATTGTAACGGTGGTCGATGATCATGTTATCTAGCCATCGATTGAGGTCCTCGTGTGTTTCGCTAGGTCGGGAGTTGGTTCTTGCTTCGACAACATCGTCCAAAACAGTTAAAGACTGAAAGTGTTTCAAGCCATTGCGATACTCATCGAATGCCTCAGGACTGATGATCCCAATGCTTCTCGCCATTTCGAACTCCATTCGGTCCATCAAATACTCTTTTTCCTGACTTGCAATTGCGACTGGTTTTGAGTCGACTTCAACATACCACGGGGCGGTATGGGCAAATCGAACTTGCCGGTCTGGGCGACTTTCCCAAAAGCGAATTGCAAACCAACCAGATCGTGTGGGCGCAATCTGTTGCGACGCTTGCGTACGAAATGCACCCCGGGCTGTTCGCTCGTTTTTTGCGTAGAGCAAATGGTCAGGGCGTCCATTGATTAAAACCTCGCCATACAGTAGCGGCATCTCCGATTCCACTTCCAAATCGAGCGTTATTGGGGTGGAGTCCTTTGCGTTTCGCCGAAAGACTTCGCCCGGATCATGACCATCTGCCGTCGCGTATAGCATTGGACCGGTTGTCACAAACGAACGGCCCTTTTTCAATTCTCGCATCCAGGCTTCGAAGCCAAAGCCATCGGGGAGATGGACGTAGACTCGCCCAAATCCTGCAGGTACAGGATGAACCCCATTGGCAGTGCCGGCAGAGGGGGCCATGCGAAGACCGGAGTTAAGCAACGTGTAGTACATTCCGTGCGTGTAGTCCAACCATTCTCGATGGCCCCCCGACGTCGCGCCAAAAGGGGGTTGAAGGAAGGCTGGCGCGCGCGTGTTCCAGTTGCGAAATGCAAACTGCGTTCGCCATGTATGATTGTTGGAAAGCTCATAGACTGCATTTGGCGCTAATGTCGGAAGCAACATAGCAAATGGCCAATCGAGTTTGTCCATATCGAAAAAAGCATTGGGGTCGTTGATCGTTATCTCGTCAACGAGCGACTTCCAAGGTGGCACCGTTTGCAGTAGACCTTCGTGATGACCTAATACGAACATGGCTCCCAACGTGTGTTGCTGCTTTCCAACGGTGAAGATTTCGTACTCCGTGTTGCGAGGCCAAATCAAGTGAGTGTCGTCAACCTTGATCAGAGCGGATCGCTTAGCATCTTCATTGTTCTTGTCGCCTTGGGTTGGAGGTGTGTCGGAACGCGTGACCCAATGGGTCAGAGGAAACGCAACGTTGATATCTTCGGCAAGTACGGCGTTGCGTAATTCTTCGATGGTGCGATGCAAATGCGTGTCACCTGAATACCAACTTCTGGACGCAGGATCATTCCATCTTTTTAGTGGAACAACCAGTTCGATATCGTTTTCAGCAAGAACGAGATCGCGAGCAAAACCGCGATACGACTTTCCGCTTTCGATGGTAAGTACATACTTGCCAGAAGGCACTTTTGCAAAGCAGGGATGCGCGCTAACTGTCGTATGGTATTCTGCGGATTGATTGTTGATCCAATTCTGTTTTTCATACCTAAAAGCAGAACCCAGGGTAGGGTCCACCGAAAAGTAGTACGCCGTTCCGTTCTCGGAACTCAAATAGATTCGTGCAGGGATTGGTAGGTTGGTATCCTCATCCACGATCGCAAGTCGAATCATGTGCTCGTCTGCGTAGGCGGCGAATGGGAGAAATACCAACAGAAACAGAAAATAGGCACTGAGACGGAAGAAAGGAACTTGGTTCATGGATTTATGCCCGATTGACTATGGATGGGACGGTTTGCAGGCGTAATTTAGAGAGCCATGGTGACTGAGGACGTACACTCTCCATTGGGGAAATACGCTCTATCCTAGCGTTGCAATGGGCTTTCCGTTTGACTTGATGACCGATAGAATACGCCAAAAGCTTGGCCAGGCCTAGCTAGCAGCACTGAAAGCTAGAAACATGCTTTTTTCGACTCAATTTGGATTTGGAGACCTATTGTGTTCAAAGAAACCGGTGTTTGGTGTTTGGTGTTTCTCGGGTTACTGTCGATGACCAACGCGTCAATTGCGCAACAGAATCCCAGAGGTATTGGGACGGCGGCTGATCCGTATGAATATTTCTTTTTTGCAGATGGAAAAAAGACAACGTTGACACGGTGGCAAGAAATACTTGAACCACCTGCCGTACTGGGTAATGAAACAACGACTCATTACTTGATTGAGCAATTCGATGAAATCCTGGTCCAGGATGAGAATGGCGATAATCTTTCCAGATGGGAGAGGTACGACTCGTTTTCCAGCGACAATACCTCAGTGCCCCAACGTGTCTTAAGCGGCAATATCGCTCTGGACTTGCGACAAATAATGGGTTCCGTGAAAAATGGCGTTTACTGTGAAGACACGGATAGTTACACCGTCCATTCCAGTTCCGCAAGTTCGATGAATGCCGGTAACGGCACATTAACGGGCAGTTCAAAAGATCTAAAGACCATTGTGTTTTTCGATGGAAATTCTCAAAGCCTCGTACTTTGTGACATCTATTTTGATTTTGACTATGATTACGCGGTTGGGGATTCGGGCGAATGGCACCTCCTGCTTTTCGGCGAGGATTACGGCCACTCAGAATCGGATATCTGCGAATCATTTATGGGAGATCTGTGTGAGGACGTGTTTGTTAACTTTAATGACGTCCAACGTTTGCATGGCACAGAACTTGGTCTCGTTTTTTCTTGGCAGTATATTGATAACTATTTGTTCCTAATGGACAACTTTCCTGCACCTCTGTCGGTTTATCTAGCCGCTTGGGATGACGACTTTTTCCGATCATTTGCACCAAAAGAGTGATGTTAACATCGGGACACAGGCGGGGTTGCATCGCTTTTTGATTGAGAGCATTAACAATGCAATTGCTTTGCGTTTTCTGGATCGTTTCGAGTGGATTGCTATTCACGGAAGTTGGAGATGAGTATCTACCCAGCTTTAGCTATTGGAATATGGCGTCCAAGCTAATCAAGAGTCCGTCAGCACAGCGTCAGCTTGACGTGTCGTCAGATCAATTGGTTAAGTTAGAGGCATTGCGTTCCAGTTTTCGAAAGGAATTCGACTCGTTGCTCCAAGAAAAGCGGCGTGCAGGCATAACCGCAAATACGTCGGCATCGAAGTTGCGGTCAACCCAAGTGTTGGATCAGATTGCAACGGAAAGGAACGCAGATATAAAGATCGCACTTAAGAATGTTCTCTCGGATCTCCAGATCGACCAGCTGAGACCAGTTTTCATGAGGGCCAAATTCCAAAAAGGAAACCAACCTTTTTTCGATGAAGAAGTATTGACCTATTGCGGACTAAGTACCGCCGATCATGAAAAGCTAAATATACTTCTAGAGAAGGAATTGCAGAGATTTCACATTCAATTGGCGGAAATCAGAGATCATTCGATTCGGGAAATAGTGAAGTCCGTGAAACTGTTGCCGACCGGTTCGATCAGAGCCTTCGCACATCTAGTGGGAAATAATCACTTCCCAGAAATAAAAATTGCAAACGATTTTCCCCATGAGTCAATTCCCTTCCCGAGTGTCGCAAAGTCTATATTTTCGCTGGGTGGTTTGGCAAAGGAATCAGAACTCCAGCATGGTCTTGGGTTAACAACGGAACAAATCGCAATTCTGTCTACGAGATTTTCCGAGTTTGAACTTAAATTGCGTCGCACAATGAATGGGCCAGATGCGTCGAGTCTTTACGAGGAATCGTCCAAGGAAATGCTGTCAGTCTTGAATGACGCTCAAAGGTATGGGCTCTTTCGAGCCCTCACAGGTATCGAATTCGAGAAGGACTTTGTCGCAATAATTTCTGCTCCACAGTTGATGGCGTATCTTGATCTAAGCGCCAGCGATTATGATTCGCTCAAGCTGATTGCGCAAGCCGAATCAGAAAACTTGAAAGCGAATTTAAACGAAGCTAACAAGAGTTTTTTCAACCTAATCTGTGATTCTCTTCCTGCAGATAGTCGTGCGAGGATGCAGCGATTGTTCAAAAGCAATTGGTAGCCGGGTATGACCCGGCATAAGCCCACTTTCCTGTTTTTTTATTTTTTTGACTGCTTTAGCATCCTTGCCTTTTCTAGAAAAGCTCTGGGCACTGGGTCACTTGGTGCAAGTTTAACGGCCGCGTTCATGGCGACAATTGCATCCTCCAACTGACCTTGCTTTTGATAGGCCAGACCGAGAGCCAAGTGAGCGCGCACCAGCCGAGCATCGGATTGGATAGCAAGGCGATAGGATTGAACGGCTTGAGCCATTTCTCCTTCCCGTTCGGCTGAAAGTCCAAGTGCAAAATGGGCTTCTGCATAGTCAGGTTTTAAGCGAATGGCGGTTTCGCGTTCGCGTCGGGCTGCGGCGAATTGCTGCGATGACTCCAACGCATAACTGAGCGAATAGTGCCCCAGAGGGTCGTCGGGGAAAAGTCGTACGACTTCTTGGAGCGTTGTTAGTGCCAATGGAGTTTGTCCGGAAGCCATGAAGATCGAGGCTAAGTTAAGTCTTGGGCGTGGCAATTCAGGACGTTCCTTGATCAGTGCTGCGTAGGCCTCCGCGGCTTTCTGAAGGTCACCATGGGCAGCCATGGAGTCCGCTTGCATCGCTGCGAAGCGTGCCGCGACCTCCCGCTCGTTGATGGAACCAAAAATGGGATCGGGCATTGTCTCGAATTTTTCTCCAGATAAAAGTGCTGCCTGTTCATCTGGCCCTAATTGCGGATTGGTTCCGAGGAGTAGCCTGGCCCGCGTCAGTTCGACTAAGACCTCCCGATTTTTTGGGGCGATCTGCTTGGCTTTTTCAAGAAGCGAAGTGGCGGTTTTCCAGTCGTCGCGCGCGGCGGCGATGCGTGCGAGTCCGATGAGTGGTTGAGGCTGATCCTTTTCTAACTCGGCGGCCGCTTGGTAGGACTTTTCTGCTTCTTGTGTTCGATTGAGGTGCAACAGTGTGTTTCCGCGTCGCATCCAGAGCGGAGCGTATTTGGCGGAAATCGATCTCGCAACTTCGTACTTTGCCAAAGCCTGCTCGGGCTCGTGACGATCTAGTAATATGGCCGAAAGATAGGGCCAACGCAGCTCCTTGGCATCGAGATGGGCGGCCCGGTCAAAACAAATCAATGCCTCGGAGTTCCATTCGTGCGCCATCAAAATTTCACCATAGTGCCCCCAAGCACCAGCGGATCGTTGGTTCTTTTTCACGGCTTCTTGAAGCTGAGCTGTCGCGATTGCGACGTGGCTGTTGGCGGTGGTGAGATCCGGCCTTGGAATGGCTGGTGTGGAGTCGAACAACTTGGAGCCAAACCATATGGCAGTCAGCGCAAGCATGAGCAAGCCGCCAATCCAGAGCCAGCGTCTTGGGTTGCGTTTTGTCTCGCTGCTCATCGCGCATCCCCACTCAGGATTCGCCCGCTGCCTCGCATCAGAACAATCGACTGATTGATAGTTCCGCCTGGAAACTCCTCGACCTCCATCGCACCGTGAGGCCAATAGACTCGAATCGCGTCGTATCGTGGCGCATTACTTAGCCCTACATGGACGCGCAGGTCGTTGCAGCCGAGGTAGCCGGCGGACGGATTGAGCTCGCGAGTCAGCCAGCGATTTCCAATTTGCACTTGTATCTGGGCGCCGATTGCAGCTCTTTTTAGCGCCGGATCGATAGCTGATATTGTTAGCCAGCCCCCAAGCTTAGGAAAGTCATTCCGGTACAACCTCGCCGGTCCTGCGCAGTTGGTGACCAGCAAGTCAATATCGCCGTCGTTGTCGATATCACCGCTAACTAGGCTTCGAGAAACTTCAATCCGCGTTGTGAAGTCGCTGCCACCGAGTCGTCGTTGTGAGCCAAATCCGCCCTTCCCGTCGTTGAGGTAGAACTCATTTCGTTGTGCGTAATCTTGCCAAAACTCTCTTACGTCGGGAGAGTTCGTTTTGACTCCTCGTTTGACGCCACCATTGGCGATCGCGATATCGACATCACCGTCGTGGTCAAAATCGGCCGAAGCGATACCAAAACCAGTAAAAGGTAGACTCGCCATTGCGATTCCGGCCGAAACGGATTTGTCACTGAATTGCCCGAACTGATTTCCCTGGAACAGCGTGTTGTATTCGCCGGCTAAGTGGGTTACTAGCAAGTCGCACCAGCCATCGTTATTGAAATCGTCCGCGACCACGCCCATATTAGCCTGGGACTCTCCGAACCGATTCAAGGCGACACCGCGCAGAATGGCTTCGTTGCTGAAAACGAAATTGTCGTGCTGAATCCAAAGAAAATTTTCTTCGCCGTCGTTAGCGACAAAGATGTCTGGTCGCCCATCGCCGTCAAAATCTCGGCACAACAATCCAAGTCCTTTTCCGACGCGACGGGCAATCCCGCTAGCGATAGTCACATCCTCGAAAGTGGAATGAACCGAATCGTTGGCCGGCTTGCCGAGATTCCGAAACAGGCGTCCGACCGTTCCTTTGAGTGATTCTGGCCCGCAGTAGTCGCGGCGTCCCGATCCATCTTCGCAGATGCTCCCGGGAAAGAAGTCCACGTAATTCGTCACAAATAGATCGAGCATGCCGTCGCGATCGAAGTCAAAAAAGCTGGCTGCAGTTCCCCATTGCGGATTCGAAATCCCTGCTTGTTCGGTAATATCGTCGAAACGCCCGTCTCCTCGATTTTGAAAAAGTCTGTCGTCTCCGTAGCGAGTCAAATAAAGGTCGATATCGCCGTCATTGTCGATATCGCCGATGGCCGCTCCCATCCCGTAGCCGGCCGCTGCTATCCCTGACCACTCGGTAACGTCGACAAACGTCCCATCGTCTTCCTGGCGAAAAAGCTTGTCGCCCGCGAATTTGCCTTCTACCCTATGTTGTTCCCCGCTGATCAGAAGGATATCGAGGTCGTTGTCGCCATCGATATCGAAAAGAGCAGCCCCCGAACCCATGATTTGGGGCATTGGATAATTGGCTAGTTCACCGGCATCATGTTCAAAGCGAATTCCCGAGGCTGTGGTGATCTCCACCAAGCAGGGGAGCTTGTAGGGATCGGTCGGATCGGATCTGGACTGACTGGATGTCTCAAGTTTGGACGCGCATCCAGTCAGAAAAAGGAAGGCGAGTAGGAATCGTCGAGGGACATTCATTTGGAATCTCAGAGCGGAAAGTAAGCCGCGATTCAACTAGGCTTAGCGTCAAATCCAGGGTAACGTGTGAAGCCACAGGTTTTCCGTTGACGAATAGATCGTAACGGTGACCGAATCAGTTTCCAATCCAAAAACGAGTTGTGTTGATAAAAACGTAAGGTTACGCCATGCTCCAATCCTCTCAACATAGGAAGTTACTGTTCGTTGCTTTGATGATTGCGGTTGGCATTGTTGGAGTGGTTCAATTTTTTAGACCGGCCAGAACCCCGGATACGAATTTTTTGCTTGCAGATGCTCGCCGAGCGTTGAATCAGCGAGAGTTCCTCCAAGCAGGAGCAGCGCTTGACCGCTTATTATCGATCGATCCCAAGAATGCTCAGGCTTTATTGGAACGGAGCAAATTGTGGATACTGATTGGTGACCGAGAAAGCGCTATTTCCGACTTGCAAAAGATCGGTCGGTCTACGGACCAAAACCGAATGGACAAAGTGCTCAGCGAAGCCCGCTATCTGGAAGGAACACTTCATTTAGAAGTTCAACGGGCACGAAATGCAGAAAAGTGCTTCCTGGAAGCCTGGGAACTCAACCAGGAAAACCTGCAACCCATGGAACTAGTCTTGCGTTTGTACACTCTCCAAATGAGACGAAAGGAAACTCTGCGTACGCTAGATCAAATTGAAAAACGCCGTCTGTTGATTCTAGAAGAAATGGTGTTGCGAATGGACGCAGGCGATCCAATTATCGAGGAGGCTGACGCCATCGCGAATTTGAAACAATTTGTATCTTGTGATCCAGAGGATGAATGGAGTTTGATCGCACTGGTGAGGTACTATGTTGCAGGCGAACGCTTTGAGGAAGCGACCGATCTTCTGGCGTCTCTACCACCTTCCCTGTCAAACCGAAGCCATTTCGTTGGTTTTAAGGCGATCTGTCAATCTCAGATGGGCCGGACGGACGATGCTCTCCAAACAATGAATCAAGCCGTAACGGATTCGCCACCAGGATACTGGTGGTGGCTAGCGGCAGGGAAACTCGCCGAAGCGAAGCAAAAACACCAGATTGCTGTCGATTGCTTTCAACAGGCCGTTGTTCATCAGCCCGAAGCAGGCTTCGCCCGTTATCGACTTGGGATCGCCCTCGAATTGAGCGGCGATGATCCGCAAGCCCAACAACAACTCGAATTGGCTGCCAATATCGATCGTTTGCATCAAGTCACGGGTGTGATTACGCGCATGGTTGGAATGTCGAATCGTGAGCTAGTCGAGGCCATCTTGCGAATCGCTAAGCTCAGTCGCGACGTGCAGCAAGAGGGGGAAACCTCGCGCTGGATAAACTTGGCCTTGCGAATAGATCCGCAAAACGAATCCGCTAGGCAGTTAGCCAAAAACGCGGTTAGTCCAAACCATGGATTGAGCCAATCGGGAGCCAAGAGCCCGGATGACGCACAAAAGAACTTATTGCCGTGGTTGGCTTCGTTCACGAACAGCGCCAAACTGCCTTCTCGAACGAGTGTTGCCTCCCTGCCCGCGAGCCAATTGAAAATGAAGGACGTTCATGACGCGGTCGGACTGGATTTTCAATATTTCAATGGAAGCACGGGAAACAAGTACTTAATTGAAGCCATGGGAGGAGGGATCAGCGTTCTGGATTTTGACTGCGACGGATGGCCCGATTGCTATTTTCCACAAGGGAGTAGGTTGCCGAACGATCCTAAAGACTTTACCCATCTCGACCAGCTCTATCGAAATCTGTACGGCCAAAGGTTCGTCAATGTGACGAAAAACGCAGGGTTGATCGAAAACGGATATTCGCAAGGCGCCGCTGCAGGTGACATCAACAATGACGGATTTCCAGATGTATTCGTTGCCAACTTCGGTCGAAATCGACTTTTCATCAATCAAGGGGATGGGACGTTTGTGGATGAGACGGATAGGTGGGGAGTGACCGACGAGGACATGAGTACCAGCGTGGCCTTTGCCGATCTAGACAATGATGGCAACCTCGACTTGTATGTTACAAATTACGTAGACGGCATACGTATTTGTCGAGATACGAAAGGAAACATCAGCACATGCAACCCACAGAATTTCTCGGGAGTCCAAGATCGACTCTATAAAAACTCGGGGGATGGCAAGTTCATCGATGTGACCGCCGAAAGCGGAATCGTAACCGCAGACAGCAAGGGACTGGGCGTAGTTGCAACGGATTTTGACGATGACGGGTGGATCGACATCTATGTCGCCAATGATACGACTCCTAACTCCATGTTTAAGAACTTGGGAGGTCTTCGTTTCAGAGAAATGGGGCTAGAGTCTGGAACGGCGTTGAGCCCTGAGGGTCATGCTCAAGCAGGGATGGGAATCGTCGCCGCGGACCTCAATGGCGACCTCATGACCGATTTGTTCGTCACCAATTTTTATTTTGAATCGAACAACTTGTACTTAAACCAAGGCTCGATGTGCTTTGTCGATTCTGCCATTGCAGCCGGTCTTAGCCGTCCCTCCAAGCTGATGTTGGGATTTGGTACACAGGCGGAAGATCTCGATCTTGACGGAAACTTGGATTTGATCGTCGCCAATGGGCATATAGACGATTTCACCTCGCGCGGCGAGCCGTGGAAAATGCAGACACAGCTGTTCCAAAATCAAGGTGGTGGAATCTTTGAAGACAGTACCCAATTGTCTGGCTCCTATTTTTCCGAGAAGGTGCTTGGTAGAGGTGTCGCAAGTCTGGATTGGAATCGAGATGGCCAAAAAGACTTTATCGTTGTCCACCAAGACCGAGTTGTTGCCCTGCTGGAGAATCGGACGGAAACCCGCAACGGCAGCTTATCTGTTCGATTGATAGGCACGCGTTCCAACCGAAATGCAATCGGCGCTCGCTTGCTTCTCGAACGTGGTGGGAATCGATATCGCAAGGATTCCACAGGAGGTGATGGGTTTTACAGTACAAACGAACGGACCCTGACTTTCGGAATCGGAGCAGATAATAGCGGCGAATTGGTCATTTACTGGCCATCGGGCATTCGCCAAACAATCGCATTTCATGAAGGCGGAGAGTTGACGCTTGTCGAGCCGCTCTCCACTCCTTGATCAGTTCAGGTTCGCGGGCCGCGATTGGTAGGTTTTCACATCGCCGCTGGCCTTAGTGCAACGAGAATTTCGAGTGCTAACGGAGATGTAATGTCGAATTTGAATAATACTGCCCCAATAAAGTAGACGAATTCGTCGCTAGACTGTAGATTAAGAGACGATACTGAGCCTTGTGCAATTTTGTTAGTAATTCCTATTTTGATTCGGGGACCTTTTTTATGATGATTTTGTGGAAAAAGAAGCAAACTCGGCGTGGGTTCACGCTCGTCGAGTTGCTTGTAGTGATTGCAATCATTGGCATCCTAGTTGGGTTACTTTTGCCCGCCGTTCAAGCCGCACGTGAAGCTGCGCGCAGGATGCAATGCCAGAACAACCTCAAGCAGATTGGCTTGGGATTGTTAAATTACGAAAGTGCCTATGGTGCTTTCCCTGCAGCAGCCACCTGGAAATCGGGA
>JANMHA010000138.1:0-20078 GCA_031374925.1 Pirellula sp.
GTAATAACACCAAAGAAATTCGGATCTGGAATGCCGGAAATGGCGGTGCCGGTCCGAAACATCAGTTGGGTGGCTTTGAAGCTCCCGTTCGCAGCGTGGCGTTTGCTGCTCCCTCCGGCGTTTTTGCTAGCCCCAACCGCCACGGACACTGCCATGCCGTGAAACTATTCCGCTGAAATGCGACGTACTTCGGGTGTGGAAGGAGCCGAAGTCGGTTGGGCTTCATTGGCCGCTTGAAGTGCCTGGTATTCTTGATTCTGGCCTGAGAGGTTCATTTCATTTGTGGCAATAGAACCGGAACCTACTACGGTATTGCTCGAGGATTGCACCAATTGCTCCGCGTTCGAACCGTTGATGAAACTAGGGTTACTAGCAGTGTTCAATAGGGGATGATGGTACGCTCGCTTCTGGAAAGGTGCGCAGTCACCTGGGCGATGGTTTCCAAGTGTACAACTCTTGGAAAAGGGTGGCTGTCGAACCGCCGAAATCGGCAGCGCAACGATTTGTCCAAAGAAGTACGTCGCAGACCAAGCTGGCGCCAACAATGGGCCCTTACTGTTCCCGTAACGTTCTAGGTTGGGTTGCTCAAAGTAAAGCGGCGAATAGCAAAACGCCGGACTCTGCCAACAATAGCCACTTGGGGTCCAATCGTAATAGCCGTTTGTATCGGACGACTGGTTTCTCACTGGAGGAGCTAAAGGTGCATCAACCCCTAAGCTTGGCTCGGTGTTGACACGCGAAAACACTTCGACGGATTGAATGGGCCGGCGAATCATATCGTCGACGTTCAAGCTCCCCTTCTTGGTGACCTTCGAATTCTGTGTTGCAGGAACGAGGGGCAGTACATTGACCGTCTTTGGGATCTCAGTGGGTTGCTGAGCTACAGCCGTGTCCACCTTTGGAATGTTTTCAAGTGTGATTGGTTTGTTGGTATTGACGATGGGCGGCGGTGCGAGTGGAGAAAACAGCTCAGGTTGCCCCTGAGTTAGCGGCTGCAATGGCTGAAGTGAAATCGGGGACTGACCAAAAAGAGTGGTGGGAGTCCAGGCGAAAGCCAACGCAATCGGTCCAACAAATCTAAACTTACGTTCCATCATGGGATTCACCGCAATTCCGTCCCTGGAATGTTACCAGCAATCGACACCTACTCCTTGAGATTATCGGTTCGCCACCAATTTGTCTGCAACTCCTCTCAACCAAAAGGTCAAGAAGTGCTTGGTGTAGACCATGCAATTTGCCTAAATCCCCTGCTTGTTTCACCTTTCGAAAATTGCATTCCTGTGATTGGTGCAATATAAGAAGTCGAGTTATCATTAGAAAGGTTGTCTCGCCAATATGAGAAGGAACTTTTCAATTGTTGGTACTTTTTTGCTCGCCTTTAAGTGACACCGTTGAGTACAAATCAATCCAAATTGACGATTGTCGTGAAATCTGGTCTTCGGTCGGGGCAGTGTTTTGTTGTTCCCATTGGGGAGTCGCTGAGTTTTGGCAGAACCAATGCCGCTGACGTTGCCATCGATGACGATCATTTCATGTCCGGAAAGCATTTCGAGATCATCAACTGTGGCGAATATGCGGAATTACGAGATTTCAAAAGCACGAACAAAACTTGGGTCAACAATATCGCGATCACCACCGCCAAACTCCAATCCGGCGACACTTTTCGAGCGGGGAAAACGGTATTCAGTTTGGAATGGGAAAAGCAGGATTCTCGCCCGGACCCAGAACCGGCCAGCGTGCCGGTTTTGGCGGAGGATTCTGATTTATCGATGAGCAGCGGCTTTCGGTCGCCGATCAGTTCAAGTTTCGGATTCCCAATCCCGCACACAAAACCAATTCCTGATGAGCCTCGTCCTAATGCGGATTACGTAGAGTTGCAGCACAACAATTCGCCCATTGAGTCGCTGGATGAAACCTACGAGGAACCGGAAACTCCGGACAAAAGTGCCTCGAGCTTGCCGATTCATTCTCACATGAATTTTGAGTCCTTTGGTTCTCCATTGATCGATGACAGCGATGTGTCTCGAAAATTCGTGCCTCAAATGGCGCAGATTGTTCGATTGGAAAGTCGATCGACAGCTAGCTTTTGGTCTCTTGTTTCCAAGCTAACTGAGCAGCATTCCACCCAAGTTGTCGCTCACTTCCAAAAGATCGGGATGCTCGTTCCTAACTCCTTGCGGGTAGAACCCGTATTCAAGGAGATGAGCGAGAGCATGAGTCACATGCCGGTTATAGTCGATGGGAAGGAGTGGCTTCGTCGCGAGATGTCCTCGCTCACCGAGAGACTTGCCAAGGCAGACGGCATTATGATGATGGTTAGCCTCGATCCATCTATTCGGCTGGATCAGCTTCAGGTTTTAAGCAGGCGCGGTGTCCCTGGTTTTTCCGAAGAGGGCGGCTTTTTGGGGTGGTGCTGGCCATCCCAATGGCACACTATCGGTCAGCGATTGAATGACCCCGAATTGCGTGCCCTAATGGGTAACTCTATCCACGGGGTGATTTATCCTTGGTGCGGCACCAACTGGGCCCATGTTGTTTCAGAGCTAAGTCAGGAGATGCGAGACTTAGGATTCGAATAGCGTAGTAGCTTGCGTAGTAAAGTCCATCCAGTCGAACGGCTTTTGCCTAATTGCATTTCCGTTAACGCGCTGCGGCACCAACCACAATATCTCTGCTGTCCGGAATCCTGTTGTAATCTTGGTTTGCAATGCGTCTGACCGAATCCGCTGAGGCTTCGTCCGATGGAGACGTTTCGTTCAACCAAACATTGCAGTATCGGAGTAACGTGCCCTTCTCGACATTCACATTCCGTAGAGCGAGCATGTACTCGACTTCTGATTGGTGGTAGCGAAGTCTGGCATCCAGCAATCTGCGATGCGTTTCTAGTCGAACATCGAGTTCCGCCTTTTCGCCTGCCGATTGCTTGACGTCGATCGCATTTAGTTGTTTTACGATGCTTTGCAAGCGTTTTTCCTGCAAGCCTAGATTCTCGAACGCCCTCTTGGACTCGTTGATGGCATTGCTCAACCCGTAGTGCACCGCACGTTCTTGTTCTCGGAGGACTTCCGACTCTCTGACCAACGACAATTGGGAATTGCGAACTGCTGCATTGGCTCGGCGGAATCCCACAGGCATTTGGTATTCTAGGCCGAGTTGCCATTCTTGATATTGACCGTTGAACAGGCTCGACGTGGTAGATTGTGGACCGACCAAGTCTTGTCCAAAGCCCCGCATACGATATTGGCTTACCACATCGAATTGCGGTTTCAGAAAATTGCGATTAGCGATCAGTTCGAGTTCGCGTTGCTTGATGATCCAGCGTTGTCGCCGAAGTTCCTCGCGTTGAGTCAACGCTTCTCCAATGGAGCTGTCCCAGTCAAACATGACTCTCCCTGTCATTGGCGAGTCGCTTGGCTGCAGCAACGATCCGTCGTTGATAGGCAATCCGATCAAGAGTCTGAGTTTTCGCTCCGTAACACGAATACCGCCTGTCCCTCGAAACGTACCTCCTACGCTCCCGTTATTAGTTCGAGTACCGTCAATAGCTCTGCCGTTGAGTGAATCGACAATTTCCGATTGAAAGCGGTGAACTTGCTCTTCTGCTTGTGCAATTTTGCCAGTCGACGTATCGGCAGCAGCCAGACTTCGCAGCGTGTCCTCGGCGATCTCGCGAACCTGTACCCTAGCGTCTAGATCTCGATATGCAAAGTATAGATCCCAATATGCGTTTTCAACTTCAGCTACGAAGTCGCGGACAGAGCGTTCGAAGTCTACGAGGTTTACGTCGGTACGGACCCTTGCGAGCAGGACGCCGTTGAGGTTCCCGGGAGTTGCGCCAGGCCCGGCGATTCGAGTGAATTCTGTTCCAGCACCTTGCAGCAATGGTTGCCGAATCGAAGCCTCAATGTACTCATCCCAAGAGAATGGTTTGAATTTGTTGGACAGTTGATTGTTGCGATCGTAGACCGTCACCTTTCGAAGGCCGTAGAGACCGCCGGTGGCCGATCGCTTGTTGATTCCAATTTGATTGGTGCTAAGGTCTTGACGGAATTTCCCACCCACTCCAAAAAACTCATTGTTCAGCGCTCGATCATTGTCTTCATAAATGCTGGAAGCAAAGAAGTTTGCATCAAACGCACTTAGGGCTGCCTCTTCACCTGTTCTCGGATCTGAGAACACAATGGCGGGGTCGAGATTTGTCGTGACGGACTGAGGAGTCCTGATGACACTGACCCCGAGGTCTTTCATGATACGCGACGCACCAAGTGCTTGGCTGATGCAATCCTGAAGCGACATTTGGCGAAGCTGCGCCGACAAGATTCCTGCTTCATCGCAATCGATAGGCGAGTGCGACTCGGTGTAGTACGGCATGTTGCCGGATTCCAGCGCGTTGGATGACTTCAACTGCGTCAGTTGAGCGGGGGAGGCGCTGGGAGTGTTCGCCGCTTTGAACGGCGAAAAAGTGGTCGCCGGGAATTGACAACCACCGAAAGCAACCGAAGCCACTGCGCTCAGTCCTAAAAGTATACGTGACTTAAGCATCAGAAGAACCTATTAGGCGAAGTGGTGAATTCCGTTTCCATTGCAATCGTTCGATAAAGCCAACAGTGAATGGCTTGCAAACCTTTCATCCTTAGATTTCGGATGTTGACCGTGTCTTATTTAAGAATTCGAAGGTTTGGGTTCAAAAACGAACTAGGTCAGCCGCTACATTTTCATTATGTTTTGATAGCATACGAGAAGTTTTAGCAGCATTGCTCACCGCTACCTCGATGACGCCACTTTGGGCTATACTAGCAAACTAAGTGAATGAGCTTGAACGCTTCCTCAATCGATGTGGTTAGCTTAGACAGTATGGGTAGTGCGCAGCAACAAGTTGAAGAGACCGACCGTTTGCTTGACGAGCTAGAGCTGATGGCTCGTTCGAACGCGACCAACAGGCTCTTTTTTGATCAGGTGCTTTCTAGTCTTCGATTGCTCGTGGCAGCCGACTCGGCTTCTATCATGGTTCTCGTTCCACCTGGATCTTGGATCGAGATGGCGCAATCCGGGATCCTTTCCCCCAAGTCGAACATCCAATTCGCGACCGAATGCGATGGGCTCGCTCCGCTCTCCACTCCTGCGTTTTTGCAATCCGCCATCCATTCGCCTTATTGGTTCGCGATACCCCTTTGCGTGGATGATTTTTCGAGTGGCTGTATTTTGCTGACATTCGCTCGGTCGCTGCCTGAAAGTGGCTTGCCGGCGATCCAGGCGATCGCACGCGCATTTGCAGAAGTGCTATTAGTTCGACAATTCAGTCGAGTTGAGCAACTTTTCGGGCGGGAGTGGACGCGAATACAGCAATTGCTTGGACAAGTTGCAGATACCCGCTCCATGAAAGAAGCCGGTGATTTGCTTGCAAACCAACTCGTCGTTATTTTTGCGGCCTCGCGCGTTTCTTTGGCATCGGCCTGGCCGTTTGCCGTCAACCGAGCCAAGGTGCTATCCGTTAGCTCTGCGCTGCACGTGGATCAAAATTCGTCTCTCATAAAGGGTTTGAGGAGCATCGCATGGAGTGCCTTTTCACAAGAGCAACCTTTCCTGCGTCAGGAACCTTTAGGTACCTGTGAAACGGAATTGGAGAATCGAGTTGAAGCGGATGGTACTTTCAAGAACCTGCTTGGTTTGCGGTTTCAAACAGGGAAAGGTTCCAAATCTTCACCTGCCTACGTGATAATTTTAGAATGGGCAAATCGCGAAGAGATGCTCGATGCGTTGCCCGCAATCCGCTGTTTTATGCCTACGTTATGCTTGACCTGGGAACAACATCGTCGCCTTTTGAAGGTCCCAAAAATCATCCGTGCTTTGGCAAATGGCTCTCCGCTTAGTTTCGTGCCAGCAATAGTCACCGGGATGATTCGCCCTCTGGTCATGGTTTTGTCGGTTTTGTTGGCGTATTGGTTTTTGAGCAAGCCGTATCCGATGCGGATTGAAGCTGAGTCCATACTGGAGCCCATTGCCAGGCGAGCAGTTTATGCGAATGTGGATGGGTTTCTAGACAGACTATTGGTTGAGGATGGGCAATCGGTTATCGCGGGCGAGAGGGTCGCTGACCTGAGGTCACCCATCCTGGACCTACAAATCGAAGAGGCCAACGGTCAGATCCACGCCATCGCCGAGAAACGCAATGGCTTGCGAGTGGCCATCAACCAATTGTCCCCATCCAGTTCGGACGCAGAAGTCGTTCAGACTAGGCTTTCTGCAGAAATACTACTGCTTGAGACCCAAGAAAAACACGTGCGCGACAAATGGAATTTCTTGCTAGGGGAGAAGAAGAAGCTCTCGATTGAGTCACCGATCGATGGCGTCGTGGTGACACGCAACCTGAGAAGTGAACTAGAGTCCCGGCCATTGCGACGAGGCGATACCTTGTTTAATATTGTCGATCTAGATGGAGACTGGCAACTTAGCATCCGAGTTGCAGATAGGGACATAGGCTATTTGACCAAGCACTATGGATCAGCCCCAACCGAGGTTGCTTTCCTATTCGACAGTATTCCAGGTGAACAGTTTCGAGGTGTGGTTCATCAGATCTCGACTACGCTGGAAAACCCCCAAGGGACGGGGAGTTTCGTACTCGTGCACGCGAGTCTTGACAAAGAGGTTGCACAACGCGCTTACATGGGGGCCAACGCCAGGGTCTTCTTCTCGTGTGGAAAGGAACCGCTTTGGTTTGTTTGGTGTCGACCCTTGATCGAAGAATTCCAGAAACGTATTTGGCTTTTTACCGCGAATGACGACGAATAGAATTAAGGAGTTTCGAATGAGAAGGATGAACGTTTTCGCACTCGTGGTTTTTTGCCCTTGGATCTCAGTGCTCGTGGTTTCGCCCTTGTTGTTTGCTCAGCCTGACGAAGCAACGCGATCGGCGGAACTTTGGATTGACGGGGCTATTTTGAAAACTATCGAGACGACATCCACGGCAGCCCAGGTCTCGGGCGTCATAGAATCGTTGGTAGTTAAGGAAGGATCCAAGGTAAAAGCAGGTCAAGAGCTCGGGCGTATACGGGACAAAGGCATCCAGTTGCAGTCCGAACGAGCCAAAGCATCCGTTCAGGTCGCTAAGAAAAAACAAGCGAACGACATCGATCGAAGGCTTGCAGCCAAAAACAGATCCGTGGCCGAGAATGAATACCAGCGGGCGGTAGAAGCCAATTTGCAGGTCAAAGACGTCTATCCAATCAACGAAATCGATCGATTGAGATTGTTGTTTGACCGTGCAACTCTTGAGACCGAGCGTGCAGCTTATCTCCAAGACATGGCGTCGTTGGAACTCTCAATTGCTGAAATTGAGTATCGTCAAAGTCTTGAGTTGTTGGAACGCCATCGCATCACCGCACCATGCGATGGGGTGGTCATAGCGGTTGAGAAGCGAACTGGGGAATGGGTCGAACCCGGTTCGGTGCTCGTGAAAATTGTACAAATAGATCGGCTTCGAATCGAGGGTTTTATCAACGCCGAAGATGCTGTGGCGGAGCTAGTGGGCTCAAAAGCACAGGTTGAGGTCCTCAGCGGAAGCACACTGCTTGAAACGCAAGCCGAATTTGTTTTCATAAGCCCAGACGCGAATCCACTCAACTCGCAAGTCCGCGTCTTTCTTGAAGTCGACAATCGAGATGGTCGGTTGAGACCTGGCATGCGCCCCAAAACCAATTTCAAAAGAGTTGTCTCTAAATAGTTGGAAATAAACTCCGTTTCGACTGGGTGTCTAGCATAAGCTGTTTGCGACCAGACGTCACTTCTTCGATCAACAGCGACGCCACAACGGATGAGGTATTGAACCGATCGACGGAATGCGATTATCGTCTCCATTCATCGATCAGGGATGCTACCAATCCGGTCCAGCCTGTTTGATGGGACGCACCGAGTCCTTCGCCCGTATCGGCGTGGAAGTACTCGTGAAACATCAAACAATCTCGCCAGTGGGGATCCGACTGCATCACTTCTCGATTGCCGAAGATGGGGCGGCAGCCTTTTTCGTCACGAGTAAACATGGAAATCATGCTATCAGCATATCCATTCGCCATTTTCATCAGCGTCGTACTCGTCTCCGATTGCGGCGACCCTTGGTCTGAGTTATTACCCGTATTGTTTTCCCTTGGAACAACCGGTACTTCTAGATCGTCACCATAAACCTTGGCTAACTTTCGCAAGGATTCAATCATCAAGAATGAAGTTGGGAACCAAATTGGACCGCGCCAGTTCGAGTTGCCACCCTTCATATATGACTCGGTTTCGCCAGGTTCATACCGGACAACCTGGCCAGCAAATTCATACGGTTTACCTTCATGGAAGCGAGACAAACTTCGTAGGCCATAGGCACTTCGGAATTCGTTCGGATCCCACATGCGTTTTAGGATTCCCTGCAATTGTTCCTTCGTGACCAAAGAGAGTAAATGGACCTCGCCCTGTTCGTTCTGTCGTGTTGTTAAACAAGGCTTTGCAATTTCTGGGCGATTTCGAAGGTACCAATGCAGATTTTCCTGAAAGCCTGGAAAAGCATCGAGCCAACCTTCTTCTAGTCTCTCGGTTGCATAAAGCGGAATCAAACTCACAAGCGAATGAATTCTTAATCGACGATAGTTTCCGTCGGGGTAGCTGAGCACGTCGTAAAATAATTCGTCGCGTTTACTCCATAGACTGAAATCCTCGCCCCCCATGTGTTTGAGCGCGTAGCCCACAACCATGTAGTGTTCAAAAAACTTGGTTGCCAACCCAACGTAGCAGGAATTCAGTTTGGCTAATTCGAGCGCTATTCGCATCATGTTCAAACAGTACATACCCATCCAGCCAGTCGCATCCGCTTGTTTTAGCGTTGCGCCATCGGACGGCGATTGGCTGCGATCGAAAATGGTAATATTATCGAGTCCGAGAAAGCCCCCCTCGAAAATATTGTTCCCCTCGCTATCGACCTTGTTCACCCACCACGCAAAGTTGATGAGCAATTTGTGAAAACATTTCTCTAGAAACGCGTGGTCAGGTTTGCCGTTCTGCACGCGATCCATGTTGTAAACTCTCCAGACCGCCCAGGCATGGACGGGTGGGTTGAGGTCGCTAAATTCCCATTCGTAGGCTGGGATTTGACCATTCGAATGTTGAAACTGTTCGAATAACAACAACCACAATTGCTCTTTGGCAAACCCAGGATCGACCAGCGCGAGCGGGATACAATGAAAGGCCAGATCCCAAGCTGCAAACCACGGATATTCCCATTTGTCTGGCATGGACAATATCCGCATCGAGTTCAGGTGCTTCCAGTGCTTATTCCGAATTCCTAGTCGGCTTGAAGGGGGCGGCATGTTCGGATCGTCGCCATGGAGCCATTTCCGTACGTCGAACAAATAGATTTGCTTGGTCCAGATCATTCCAGCAAGAGCCTGACGTTGGATCATTTTTTCGTCAGGGGTGGCTTTGGGAGGCTGAATTTCAGCGTAGAATTCGTCCGCTTCCTTTCTTCGCTGCGCAACCATCGAATTCACTTCGCCGATAGGATTCTCTAAAAGCTGATCGGTTAATCTTAACAGGAATACTTTGGAGCAACCCGAGGGGATCTCAACCGATTGGAATCGTACACCTGCTTTGGTCCCCTGAAGCTCGGGGTTTACGCAATCCTCACCGCAGACAATTTTGCGATGGAATGCATCCTTCACGAAGGGGGACTTATTCTGTCCAGTTGTTCCGTATAGTCGATCGAAGTTGGATTCGTTATTGGTAAACAAGACGGCTCCATCGGAGGATGCATATAGGTAGCGTTTGCCAAGCTTGTAAGGAGTCAAAAGGTTTTGCAACGGTATGGAATTGCCTTCGTCTGCTTCGATACAAATACACCCTGAACTACAGGCTATTTGTCGAAGCGAAGGCTGAGGCGATTGAATCCCATCCCAGTCCCAGGTCTTTCGATACCAAAGTTGGGGGATCAGATCGATATTGGCGGGCTCTGGTCCACGATTAAATACCTCGATGCGGATGCAAGTGTCCTCGGCATTTGCTTTTGCGTATTCTACGAAGACGTCGAAGTACCGATTCTCGTCAAAAACCCCGGTGTCCAGCAGTTCATACTCCCCTTGTTGCTTTCCTCTGGAACGACAACCGTCCAACAATTGTTGGTACGGGTAGGCCTTGTGCGGATATTTATAGAGGTACTTTAAGTACGAATGAGTTGGCGTAGCATCCAGATAATAGTAATACTCCTTTACGTCCTCCCCGTGGTTTGCTTCGGAGGGAACAACGCCAAACAGTCGCTCTTTGAGAATCGGATCCTTTCCATTCCATAAAGCGAGGCTAAAGACCAACAATTGGTAACGGTCGCAGTAGCCTGCAAGCCCGTCCTCGCCCCAACGAAACGCTTTGGAACGGGCGTGATCGTGTGGGAAATACCCCCATGCGTTTCCGTCCGAACTATAGTCCTCTCGAACCGTTCCCCAGGAGCGTTCGCTTACGTAAGGACCCCAGCGACGCCAAGTGTGGTTATTGGTTGCATCATCCTGTAATCGTTGGTATTCGAGAGACTTTTTCGTCAAGATGATCTCGCTAAGTGGGAGGAAATGGTGCTGAACAGAACCACCACGATCCGAATCTCGGTCCAGAGTGGAATTTTTAAGCTTGCTTAACTATGATCGAGTGTATTGTTACGCGACGTATCAAAATGGCATTTTTATAGCTTGTTCACTATGATAATTCGTTCCACTCGAAAGAACCGAATCCGTCGCCGTCTTACTTTGGAAATACTCGAGGGTCGCTCTCTCATGGCTGGGATGCCTGGTTTTCACAATACCAGTATGCCGCTGGATGTGGACAACGATCTCCAAATCTCTCCGCTCGACGCCTTAGTGGTGATCAATCAGATCAACAACGGCAGCGGAGTTGAGGGGGAAGCCGCTACGGACAAACCGGTCACGTTTTGCGATGTCGATGCCGACGGATTTGTATCGCCTCTCGACGTCTTGGCGGTGGTCAATGAACTCAATGTGAATTTCGCACAGCCAATTCCAGTCGTCGCAACCCCCGAACCCGAACCCGTACCCTTTATCTCTGGCCCCGTCATCACGGAGGACGACGTAACGTGCTTACTCCAACGGGCCTCCATGGCAACCGCGAGCAACGACGCCATCATCGCCATCGTCGATCGCTCTGGGCGGATCTTAGGTGTTCGTACTGAATCTGGTGTCGACGCAATGTATGCTGGTCGCGATGCGGACTTGGTGTTTGCCATCGACGGTGCGGTCGCCAAGGCCAGAACCGCCGCCTTTTTTTCGAACGAAGAAGCCCCATTGACCTCGCGCACGATTCGCTTCATCAGTCAATCGACGATCACGCAACGCGAGGTTGAGTCGAATCCAGACATTCTAGATCCAAATTCCACCTTGCGCGGACCAGGCTTTGTTGCACCCATTGGAACGGGTGCCCATTTTCCGCCTGTCGTTGCCAATACACCTCCCGTGGATCTATTCGCGATTGAACACCAAAGCCGCGATAGTGTGGCCCATCCTGGATTGGATGGCATCAAGGGGACAACGGACGATATAGAAATGTCGTGGCGTTTTGATGCGAATCCTGCCTTCATACCTGAGGTAGCGAAATCCTTTTTGAAGACGTTTCCTGAGTCGTATGGCTTTCAGTCCGGTCGGCTTGTCAATTCGCAAGGTCGCGGTATCGCAACGCTTCCTGGTGGAATGCCTCTTTATAAAAAGCAGGTGATAGACGTTGTTGTGGATAATAAAGTAGTGGGCAAAGAAGAGAAACTGGTTTTGGTAGGTGGAGTCGGGGTCTTCTTTCCAGGCCCTAATGGTTTTGCATCGTACGAGCAGAATTTCGTACCAGCCACAGAACGAGGAGCAGCCGGTCCGCAATCGAATAGCGATCGACTAAATGCACCGAAAGTTCTCGAATCGGAATTCATCGCTTACTTTGCGGCTGGCGGAACCGTGGTTGGTCCCGGTGCGACTCCGGTTACCGAATTCGAGGGCTTGGCTCCGATATGTGGTTTTGGCATGCCGATTGGGCGAATCGACCTCGTCGGAATCACCCTCGAGATTTTTGGCCCGACTCCAACACGAGAGAATGCGGTGAAGGGGACGCAGCGACTATTGCAAGTGGGACGAGCGAACCAAGGGGGCCGCGGACTTAATACCGGTACGGATCAGCCGATCCATGTGGGAGGAATGAAGGCACAGTCAGGCTTTAGCGTTCCGGAAGGCTGGTTAATCAGCCCGCATGGCTCCACTGTCGATGCACAATTCACAGCCGCCGAGGTGGAACGGATCATCAACAACGGAATCAAGGAAGCGGAACTAACGCGTGCTGCAATTCGGCTGGATCTCAAAAACGGTTTCCGACCCGGGGCACGTACCAAAATGGTTCTAGCGGTCTCCGATTCCGAAGGTGTGGTGTTAGGACTATATCGAATGCATGATGCCACGATATTTTCGATCGACGTGGCGGTTGCCAAGTCCAGAAACACCGCCTACTACGCCAGTAGTGCATTGGTAGATGCGGACCGAATTGACCAAGACAACATCAATTCATTTGACCTTCCAATTGGAACTGCCTTAACGAATCGAACCTTCCGTTTCCTTGCCTTGCCGCGGTATCCATCGGGTTCGCCCGAGGGAACACCTGCAGGTGATTTCAGCATCCTAACGATGCCCGGTATCAACCCACTGACAGGCGAAAACACAGGCGCCGCATTGCCGGCGTCCGTCTATGCGTCGACCGCCGCGACAGTCTTATCCTTCGATTCCTTCAATGCCTCGAGAAACTTCCGAGACAGCAGAAACATCCAACGACAAAACGGAATCGTGTTCTTTCCAGGGAGCTCTGCCCTCTACGATGACGTGCTTGGCAAGAAGGCCTTGGTTGGCGGGCTAGGAGTCAGCGGCGACGGAGTCGATCAAGACGACGTCGTGACAGTCGGAGCCCAACAAGGTTTTGAAGCACCAGATGCATTGCGATCTGATCAATTTATGGTTGCGGGTGTACGCCTCCCCTACCAAAACTTCAATCGGAACCCGCGGGGCTAGAACCTATTTGACACCGAGCCGCGCCTCAATAGATCCGATTCGATGATGAGGATCTGATCGTGTCGCCGCAGCCCACAATCATATCAAGTAGCAAAAGGTGACAATTTCGGTGTGGCATGCTCAGCCCGCCAGCTTCAACAAAAGTCACCCTCCCTCGGCAACGCTGTGAAGCATTTTCACCAACAATTCGCTTAGGTTGAGCGGGAGCTTGCCTCCCCTCAACCTTGTTTTGGCGTCCTACGTAACAGCCCGCGAACCGCCGTCCTCCGCTCCCGCCTCGACCGCCTAAGGCGGTCGAGGCGGGAGCGAAGGACGGTACTTTAAGGTCTGAGCTGCACTTTTAGTTCGCCAAAACGGCGTCCGTCGGAGGCACGCTCCGATCCAACCCCAATGTTAACGGCCCACTCCACGCAGTTACCGCTTCGCACCGAGTCATCAAACACACGTCCGATGCGCCCCACTGGTCCTACAACGGCTGGTAAGGCGATTATCATTAAGCATTGAAATCAGCCAAGTTGCCACTCGCATCGAATTCAAACTCACGCAATTCGCTCAGTCCTAGCAAGTTGCCTGAGGTACCACTTTCGGACCAGAGCGATTCGGAGATCTGCATATCGGCAACCGAAAGCGTATCGAGGATGCGAACGATCTTTGCGTTGCAGGTGTCCGAAAGGGGCAGCGAGGCAAGCATCCTTTCGATGGCTTCCCGGTCTGTTGCAAAAGAAATTGGGACCTTGGCGCTTAGCGGTGTTAGCGAAGTGAGCGCGTTGATGTTGGTCACCTGCGTGTCGGTGGCCAGAACGAGGCGTGTCGTGGTTGCATCGGCCATCCCCACTCCAATGGCGTTCCCATGTGTTTCGGTGGTCAAGCCTCGCACAAATATTCTGCGAATGAAGGGGGCGGGGCGATCACCTCGCATGGGAAGGCTGTTGTAGCCGTGGATGCTTCGGTTGATGACATTCGGGTCCATTCCGGCACCGCTGATGTTCTTGCCGATTTGGTCGACAATCAACAAGTCGATTTCATCAAAGGGTAACATCGGCATCAACGACTTTGCTTCAGCCAGCAAGTCTGTTTCGGCGGTCTCCATATCTTCTTTGGGCACGACAATAATTCGAGAGGTATCGTGAACTTGGTTTTCGATGATTGCGACGCCACCTAGAACTGGGGCGTTTCGAAGCAAAACGCTGGCCAGTCCACGAATAACCTTCTCGTAGCCAAATTGGGTGGCCGCGAGATGCATCGCAGTCGCGCCCGTTCGCTTCCCCAAACCGATCACTGACATCTTGATTAAACCGCTTCCCAACGAGCCAAAGAAATCGGTATGAGGCTTAATTCGATTGATGAGAAAGATGCCGTCTGAATCCAGGGCGTCGATACTACAATAGGCGGGGACTTGGTCGTTCGAAATTCCGACTTGCCGAACCTCCAAGGAATCTCGGATCGGACACTGCATGGAGACTTCGGTAATTCCGTAGGTAGCAAGAACATCGCGTTGACCTTGCGGAGTTGCTCCGCCATGACTTCCCATGGCGGGAATTATGAATGGCGTTGCGCCCAATTTTCGTATTTGCTCAAGCACCAATGAGACAATCGTTGCTAGGTGAGTAATTCCGCGACTTCCAACACCAACTGCAATTCGATCGCCTGCGTGGATCCTGTCGTGCATCTTCAAGAATTCCACCTCCAACGCCGCTCGTATGTCGACAGGATGTGTTGCCGCAAAACACTGGCTTACGCGAATGACTCTTGGCAGTTTCATTCTGATTCGGTCCGATACGGTCTAATTGGTGAACCAAATGCGGATTGCATTTTTCGCGATTCTCGCTGGGTGTCACCTACTTGCAATCCCAATTTCGGTAAAATTAACTTTTCGAGAAGACATCACAAAACCCCCGCCGGAGAATTTCCATGCCATTTAAACCCAACCGTCGATCGTTTGTTCAGTCCGTCACGCTTGCTGGTGCAGCGATTGCCCTTCCAGCGTTTCAGTACGCGAGAGTCTATGGAGCAAACAGCCGCTTAGGAATTGCCAGCATCGGAACCGGAGGGAAAGGTTGGAGTGATCTTACGGGAGTCGCCGTAAGTCCGGATGTCGAGGTCATCGGTCTCTGTGACATCGATAGCTCGAAGGAACACTTGGGGCGGGCTGCCGAGAAATACGGTAACGCCAGAAAATATGAGGACTGGCGGAAAGTACTCGATGATTCGAAAGATATTCAGGGAGTTTTGGTATCGACTCCCGACTTCATGCACGCGCCGATTGCGTTAGCCGCTATGCAACTCGGTAAGCATGTTTTTTGCCAGAAACCGCTCACACATACGGTCTTTGAAGCTCGGCAAATGCAGATGGCTGCTAAGAAGTTCCAACTGGTCACCCAAATGTGCAATCAGATCCAGTCGCACTCAGCTTACCGCACGGCCGTTCAAATTGTCCATTCGGGAATGATCGGCAAGGTAAAAGAAGTCCACTCATGGCAAGGTGGGACGCCCTCTTGGCCTAGGCACATCCCCCGTCCTGACGGTGCAGACCCCATCCCAAATCACGTCCGCTGGGACCTGTGGCAAGGTGTTGCACCCGAGCGACCCTACAAAAAAGGCATATACCACCCATTCAACTGGCGAGGCTGGCAAGCGTACGGCACCGGCCAATTAGGAGATTTCGGCTGCCACATTTTGGACCCTGTCTTCAAGTCGCTTAAGCTAGGAGCCCCAACGTCTCTCAAGGCAACTGCCCCGACCTTAATGCCGGACACTTGGACCGACAGGGCCACGGTGCAATACGAATTTCCTGGAACGGAATACACCGTCGGCAAGAGCATTCGCGTCACTTGGTACGATGCAGCCAATGTGTCCCCCAACCGTGAAATGTTAGGCGACATCCCAGCCTCATACAAATTGCCGAACGCAGGATCGGTCCTCGTGGGCGAAAAGGGCTCATTGGTCATTCCACACGTCGACATGCCAAAACTTTTCCCTGTTGAGAAGTTCCCCGTGGACTCGATTCCTGTGGTCAAGGAGGTAGACCACTATGTTCAATGGGCAGACGCATGTCGCGGAGAGGGCCAAACCACGTCGCATTTCGACTACGCCGCACCGCTGACAGAAACTGTCTTGTTGGGGACAATCGGCATCCGCTTTCCGGAACAGGAACTCAAATGGGATACGAAAGCGCTCAATATAACCAATCACGCGAAAGCCCAAGAGTGGATTACCAAACCCTACAGAAAAGGCTGGGAACCGACTTGGATCGTTTAACGGCAATGGAGGTCATACGATCGAATTCTGTTCTCGTTCTTAACGCTGGTTCCTCCACGCTTAAGTTTGCGAGCTATGCAAAGGACCAACTCGTTGGTCATGGCGTAGAACGAGTGGAGAACGGATACCAAGATGCAGTTGCGGCCATTCTGAGCAAGGTCGATGTGCAATGTACAGCGTTGGTGGCACATCGTGTCGTACACGGTGGAGTCCACTTCATCGAGCCAACCATCGTCACACCTACGGTGATGGAGGAGTTAGAACGTATCGCGGGTCTTGCACCGCTGCACCAGAAGCCCGCGGTGGAAGTCATGAAGACCATCATTTCGATGCTACCCTCGACAACACAGGTTGCCTGTTTTGATACGAGTTTTCATTCGACTTTGCCGATGTCGGAAAAACGCTTAGCTATTCCTCGCCAATTTTTCGATCAAGGCATTCGTCGCTATGGCTTCCACGGCTTGTCTTACCGATCGATCGCAAACCAAATGGCGAAGATTTCGGAACGTGCTGCCAAAGGCAAAACCATTGTTTGCCATCTTGGTAGCGGTTCTAGTATGTGCGGCTTGGTGAACCTGCAAAGCAGATATACCACTATGGGCTTGACGCCGCTGGATGGCTTAATGATGGGCACGCGTTCAGGTCGCATCGATCCAGGCATCGTGTTTTACCTTCTGCATCAGGGGCAATCGGTAAGCGATATAGAGCAGTTGCTCAACAAGCAGTCGGGCCTATTAGGCGTTTCCCAGATCTCAAGCGAGATGAAAACACTTCTCGAATCGAGTTCTGAATTCGCGGCCGAGGCGGTGGACATGTACTGCCGTTCCGTCGCAAAAGAAATTGGCAGCGCTATGGTAGCTTTAGAGGGGATTGATGCTATCGTGTTCACTGCCGGCATCGGTGAAAACTGTCCAAGCGTGAGGCAGAGAATAGTCGACCGATTGAAGTTTCTAGGGATTACGATCGATTTCGAGGCGAATCGACAGAATCGATTAACGCTTCATTCAGACGATAGTAGAGCTCAGGTTTTTTGCATTCCCACCGATGAGCAGCAAGTTATTCGCGAACTTGTCGAACCCTTTCTTTTCAAAAAATGAACACAACCAACGATAGAATTACGACCGACGAAGCAAGACGCATGGACGCATATTGGCGCGCGGCCAATTATCTTTCCGTAGGACAGATATATTTGCTCGCAAATCCGCTCTTGCGACAGGACTTGAAGCCGGAACACGTTAAGCCTCGCTTGTTAGGCCATTGGGGCACGACCCCTGGCTTGAATTTCATCTATGTGCATTTGAATCGAGTCATTCGCAAGTTCGATTTGAACATGATCTATATCTGCGGACCGGGTCACGGAGGTCCGGGAATCGTCGCGAATACCTACTTGGAAGGCACGTATACAGAGGTCTATCCGGACATAACCGAAGACGAATTGGGAATGAAAAAACTGTTTCGCCAATTCAGTTTTCCCGGTGGTATCCCCTCTCACGTTGCACCTGAAACGCCCGGCTCCATTCACGAAGGGGGCGAGTTGGGCTACGCGCTTTCGCACGCTTTCGGTGCCGTATTCGACAATCCGGACCTCATTGCCGCAACGGTCGTAGGGGATGGAGAAGCGGAAACTGGGCCTCTTGCAACCGGCTGGCACGGCAACAAGTTCTTAAATCCAGTTCGCGATGGCGCCGTGCTTCCTATCTTGCATTTGAACGGTTACAAGATTGCCAACCCGACGATCTTGTCCCTCATTCCCAAAGAGGAATTGAAATCGCTCTTGGTCGGCTATGGCTACGAGCCATTTTTCGTAGAGGGAAGTGATCCAAGTTTGATGCATCCCGCTATGGCCGAAACGGTCGAAGTCTGTGTGCAACGTATCAAGGCGATTTGGCAAGCTGCCCGATTCAATGGTGAAGTTGGACGTCCACGTTGGCCAATGATTGTTTTGCGCACGCCAAAGGGATGGACTTGCCCAAAGGAGATTGACGGAAAGAAGACGGAAGACTCATGGCGAGCACATCAAGTACCCATGGCCGAAGGCAGATCTCCGTCTCATTTGGCGGTTCTGCGAGATTGGATGAACAGCTATCGACCGGACGAGTTGTTCGACGAGCAAGGTCGGTTGATTCCTGAGTTGCGCGAGATTGCCCCCGCCGGTGATCGCCGGATGAGCGCAAACGTACACGCTAACGGCGGTGCAATATTGAAAGAGTTGATCGCACCGCAGCTAGATTCTTATTTCGTTCGGTTTCAAGAACGTGGACAGCAATTCACCGAATCGACACAGGTCCAAGGCAAATACCTCCGGGACGTCATGAAAGCGAATCTTGAATCGCAGAATTTTCGCGTCTTTAGTCCCGATGAGAACGCCTCGAATCGGTGGGGTGCGATGTTCGAAGTGACAAACCGTTGCCTGATCGACAGCGTACCAAAGAATGCGGAATTTGTATCCGCCGACGGACGCGTGATGGAGGTGCTCAGCGAGCATCAATGCCAAGGCTGGCTCGAGGGTTATTTGTTAACAGGCCGACATGGGTTTTTCAATTGCTACGAAGCCTTCATTCATATTATCGACAGTATGTTCAATCAACACGCAAAATGGTTGAAAGTATGTCGCCACATTCCGTGGAGAAAGCCAATCGCATCCCTTAACTACCTGCTCACGTCGCACGTTTGGAGGCAGGATCACAATGGCTTTTCTCATCAAGACCCTGGCTTCATGGACCACGTGGTCAACAAGAAGTCGGAGATCATTCGTGTCTACCTGCCTCCTGATGCGAATACACTGCTTTATGTCACGGAACATTGCATCAAGAGCAAGAATTACGTGAACGTCATCGTTGCAGGAAAACAACCCGAGTTGCAGTGGTTCCAACCCGACGAAGCCGCGGCGCACTGCAAAGCAGGACTGGGAATACTGCCGTGGGCGTCGAACGATAAAGATGGTTTGCCGGATGTTGTGTTAGCATGCTGCGGCGACGTTCCGACGACAGAAACCCTTGCGGCAGTCTCCTTGATCCGAGAACACTTGCCCGATCTAAAGGTGCGGGTGATCAACATTGTCGACCTCATGCGTTTGCAGCCTCAGTCGGAACATCCGCACGGGCTCAGCGATGCTGATTTTGATGCCTTTTTCCCACCTAGCTGCCCCGTGATTTTCGCTTTCCACGGCTATCCTTGGTTGATCCATCGACTGACTTATCGCCGCGCATTCCACCAAAACCTGCACGTTCGTGGGTACAAAGAGGAAGGCACGACGACCACGCCATTTGACATGCTGGTCATGAACGACTTAGATCGCTTCAAGCTGGTCTTGGACGTTATTCAACGGGTACCAGGTTTATCGGATCGCTCGCAAGAAGTACAGCAGCGGATTCGGGAACGGCGGACTGCACATCGAGTTTATATTGAACAATTCGGGGAAGATCCTCCAGAAATTCGCGACTGGAAGTGGACCGAATTCTGACACTTCTCGATGATCGGGTTTTCCCAAACAAGTCAGGCTCCCTCGGCAACGCTGAGAAGCATTTTCGTCCGATCGGAGCTTGACTCCGACGGACGCCGTTTTGGCGTACTAAAAGTGCAGCTCAGACCTTAAAGTACCGCCCTCCGCACTCGCCTCGACCGCCTACGGCGGTCGAGGCGAGTGCGGAGGGCGGCGGTTCGCGGGCTGTTACGTAGGACGCCAAAACAAGGTTGAGGGGAGGCAAGCTCCCGCTCAACCTAAGCCTCGCTTCGCCTCGACCCTCCCAGATCCTCCCA
>JANMHA010000201.1:0-2626 GCA_031374925.1 Pirellula sp.
TGGGGGCAGGCGATCTCACCAAAATTTGTTACGTCCTTGAGCCAAGTTTGACACCAAGAGATGAACCAAATGCGGCCCCACAGGCTAGCCAGGTGTTGTGGCAGGGGCTAGCGAAATCCGGCACCTATGCCGATTACATTCGTCGTACTCTATTCGACACTGAAGCGAAGTTCGACACTGTAAGTCCGTGATAGTTTTGAAGCATCGTTTCCAAAGACTTCGTTCTCGGCAGGACTGAAATTGGCAAGCGGGTTCTTTTCCGCTGAGGTAGAATTGGACTTTGAGTGGCTACGCAAAAACGATGAGTTTGCATCGTTCATGGCTATTCTTCGTTTCTAAAGTCGTCTTTCGCTCCGCGAAAGTTACGCACACACGCAGGTGTGCCCCACCGTGGGTCACTCTTGCCGAGAGTGACTTTGCACTGGCTGTGACTTACTTCTTTCGTCGATACTCACCATTCAGCATTCGAATGGAGCTAACGCGTTCATTCTCGATTGGGCCTGGAGTTAGTTCAAGCGACTCGTTGGTAACCGTCGCGAAGTAGAGTTTGTCTGTACGGGTAGGTCCATCGACATTTACCCAGTCAAGGGAACCAGGATCTTTGCTTGGCAGTTCGTACACTTGCGATAGGTACCTTTGTACATTTTCGCGAATTGAATAGTCTGTCCGCACGTACAGGAAACTTGAATGTAGGCTTGGCTTGTAGCAGCTTCTTCAATTTTTGTGGATGCCTCTGATGTCGCCGCAATCACGGCATTTTCGATCAGCGAGTAGTCAGCAACTCCGTTCATGTTCGCGCAACAACTCTTGCTGCATGCACCAACTAAGGTCCAAGGCTTCGCAGGGGAAGGCACGAAAAGTATCTGGCAGGATCGACAATGGCTCCCGCCGCGTTCTTTCATACGCGTTCTTTGGATTTCCGCCTCTTGTTGGAGAACAAATTCCCCAAGCCGACTCAGTGCTCTATTTGCTGGATCACAAAGTTCTAGCACCTTTTCAGAAGGGACATCGTAAATGTCGGCGACGCTTTTGCCACCGGGTGTCTCATCTGAACCCATGCCCCCGCCAACGCGGACAGTAAAACCGGTTCCGGTCGCAACCAAAAGTCCTACGCCGATTGCGTTCAGCCCAATGTTTGCAAGGAGCGTCCCATCGGCATTCAAAGGTGAGCTGGATCCGTTACCACCAAACTCAGCATGCAAATGCCACTTGGCCGTTGGGCAACTTGCGCATTGACCTCGGAATCGCAAAATCTCCGTAGGCGAACGACGCTTTTTGCAATTTTGACAAGTTATTATTACGGAGCTTGGTTTTTCGGACATCGCTCATCCAACACTTTTTCTCTTAAAAAATCACCTAACGCGCAGTGTTCACCGAAGCCACTGCAACTGCATGCTGCCATAATATACTCTCCAACTCAGGGAGGTTGCGTCTCGAACATCGTATCAAACTAATCCTCTGGCACATTAGGTAGGCGTTTGTGGATTGGGTCATCGAGCGACGGTTTGCCCTGCTCGGCTAACGCCATTCGAGCAATCGCCGTGAGAGGCTTGGTCGCCGACGCGATTTCGATAAGCGATTCCGTGGTATTGGGATTATCGCCTGCGTCACCTCTCCGACCGACCGCAATGGTCGCGAGAACCTGGCCTCGAAACTCGGCCAAGACAACACCCGAAAAATCGCTCCTGTTACCCGCGGACACCACAGCCGCGATACGTTCCTTAAGTACAGAATTGACACTTTCCTCTTGTTGAGGCGAAGCGACCAAGACAGACGTGGCCAGCAGCAAGCCAAATTTGACAAATGCCTAAAGCGCGTCGCCTCGCATTTTTTCTATGCAAACCACCCGCGTACGTCCATCACAGTCCAAACTCTCGCGATTCTTTCAACTGCTATTCTTCGACCAGAGCCTGTTCTTTTATTGATTATGAATCCCACATTTACCTGCGCTTCATCGACTCCAATCGCCCGGATTTCAAGTACAGACTCGCCTTGCCGCAGGTGAGCCGATGCTATTTGTGCAATATTGTTCATGTCGTCATTCGACATGCTGTCCGTTCCATGAGAGTTGGGCAGCGGCCCTGTGTGAATGCGAACTGTCCCTAAGGCATCCTGAGCGGCCCGCTGTGCCTGCGTGATGACAAAAAGCTTGCGATGTCGATAACGAGCCCTGAACGTGTGAGATCTCAAGTCGTCCTCGATCTCCTCTTTGAAAGTCCCTAAGACCTCAGACGCTGCCAGAAAGCGAATTTCAAGGCGATAAGTGTCTTTCACGGCACTGCTTGGGCCGCAGTAGCGGTCTTCATTGAAACACGGAGTAATCGTCCCATCAACAATAACAGCAGGTACGGGTAGTTGAGGTGACAGAACATCCACAACAAACTGCTGCAGCCGCATTAATAGTCCATTCTCGATCATGTCTCGGTGGTAGCTTGTGCTGGCTCTCGGTTCGATCTGAAATTGCATGACATTTTATGGGCGAATTAGTAATTCTCCTGCGCGGTGCCGGTACCCTAATTCTAAATGTACCCCATCTGCTGGTTGAATGGGCAGGCGAGCCGCTTGGAGGTGAATGTTTGACTGGTAGCCGAGTAAACTCCGACGCTCCGGCGTGTCAAACCGGAGC
>JANMHA010000239.1:0-8454 GCA_031374925.1 Pirellula sp.
GCCTAGCGAGCATCTGCTCATCTTCGGCGGTCAACAATTTCATTTCGTTAATCTCGCGGAGGTAAGTTTCCAGCGGAGATTGGGGTTGGGCTCCATCCTTGGGACTTTTGCGACGAGAAATCAGTTTGAGGTCTTCGTCCTGTGAATCCTCCACATCGTCTAGGTATGGGCTTGAATGAGCCATGAAGTCTCTTTGCACGGAGTGGATTATAGAATTTTTGGCGAATGCTAGAGATGCATCCTCCGAAAGGTAACGCGTTCGGTTCCTATCGTCCGCGAAATGCATGCAAATTGAGAGAATACGAAACGGTACCGCCCCTAGCGATTATTCCGTTGGACGTAAACCCTTTGGCAGAATAGGTTTTCGATGTACAATCCTCACTCGCCGTGCGAGCCGCATACCGGGTTGTTTGAGTGCAAGTCACATTATCCGACCAAAAAGCTTTTTCGCACCCGCTACTTCCCCGCCAATTACCAAAACCCCATGTGACCATGCTTTCACTTTCACCTGCCCTAGATCCAACCACAGACGCTAACTCGGATTCACAATGGCAATCGCTCGCGCGCACTGTCCTGGCCGGAAAACCCGCAACACGCGAGCAAGCAATTTCTATCTTACGATCCCAGGATGACGAATTGCTCGATCTCATCGCTGGTGCTTTCCAAGTTCGCCATCACTATTTTGGTAAGACTGTCCAGTTGTACTTCTTGATGAATGCCAAGAGTGGCTTGTGTCCCGAAGATTGCAACTACTGCAGCCAATCCAAAATCTCGGACGCGCCTATTCCAAAATACAATATTCTGAGTCGCGACAAATTGCTTGACGGTGCGAGGATTGCAGCCGAACGCAAGAGCAAGACGTATTGCATCGTTATCAGTGGTCGAGCACCCAACGAACGGGAGATGAAAGCCGTCGAGACGATTGTTCCGCAGATCAAAGAACAGTATGGACTCAATATTTGTGCTTGCCTTGGTTTGTTAGACGAGAATCAAGCGAAACGACTCAAGGCGGCCGGCGTTGACAAGGTCAACCACAACCTAAACACAAGCCGAGAATTCTATCCCGAAATCTGCACGACCCATACGTTCGACGATCGCGTGGAAACGCTCAAAAATGTTCGCAAAGCTGGTATGGAGCTTTGCAGTGGCGGCATCATAGGGATGGGTGAAAAACAGGAAGACATCGTTCAGATGGCCTTCGAGCTCAACGAATTGTCCGTGGAATCGATTCCGCTTAACTTTTTGCATTCCATCGACGGTACGCCGCTGGAGCGAAAAGAGTATTTGAATCCACGCGACTGTTTGCGAGCCCTTTGCATGTTTCGATTCGTCAACCCTAAAAGTGAGTTGCGGATTGCAGGTGGGAGAGAGAGACATCTGCGAACTTTACAACCGCTCGGCCTCTACGTCGCAAATAGCATTTTCGTCGGCGATTACCTTACGACCCAAGGTCAACCGCCACAAGAAGACTATGAAATGATCGCCGACATGGGTTTCGAAGTGACAGGCAACCCGTAGATTCGACGCGAGAGCTGTGATGCAAATCAGTGTCGCTTCTGAGTGCCCACGGCTTAATGCTTAATGCTTCATGCTTCACGCGAGCCATCTGACTATCTGCTCTCGAGATTGTCCGGTTTAATCACCCTCCTAGAGGAAAGAGGGAGGAAGGCTATGAAGTATTTTCGTCCGATCGGAGCGTGCCTCCGACGGACGCCGTTTTGGCGTTCTAATAGTGCGGCTCAGACCTTAAAGTACAGCGTTCCGCTCCCGCCTCGACCGCCTAAAGCGGTAGAGGCGGGAGCGGAGCGCTGCGGTTACCGGGCAACGTAGCACGCCAAAACAAGGTTGAGGGGAGGCAAGCTCCCGCTAAACCTAAGCGAATTGTTCGTGAAAATGCTTCACAGCGTTGCCGAGCGACGGGCCTCGCTCATCCACATTTGTCCCCTTTCGTGGCCCGCAAGGCGACAGAACGTCATCCCTCAATTAAAATCGAACTGCCTCTCCCCCCAATATTCCGATTTCAGACCCCATGATCCTTTCTGGACCTATGAAGCCCTCCTTTCGCCACCCCCACTTTGCTTCGCTGTTGATCGTTCTCACCTTCGCTCCACTTGGTCCAAGTGCAAATGTCATTAGCGAAGGCACGAACGACCCTGTAAAAGTCGACTTCTTTGAGAAAAAGATCCGACCCATCTTGGTCGAGCATTGTTATGAATGCCATGCATCGGCGTCAGGGGACAACAGTGGCGAATTGAGGCTCGACCAAGCAGTTGGACTTAAAAAAGGGGGGACACGCGGCGCCGTTATCTCCAAAGTTAACGTGGCGGAAAGCCTACTATTAAAAGCGATTCAGTACGACATTGCAGATCTTCAAATGCCACCGGCAGGAAAACTCCCGCAAGCGGCAATCGACGACATCCGCAGTTGGATTGAGCAAGGGGCGGTTGATCCGCGAAAAGACGCGGGCTTGGCTGCACCCCCAAAAAAATCACGTGAGCAGGCAGCCATTCAACACTGGTCCTTCCAGCCACTTGCGATACCCGAGCCCAGCGTCAAGGCGGAACCAGACTTTCCAATGATTGATTTGATCCTGGCGGAACGTCACCAGTCACGAGGGCTAGTTCCAAATCCCTCGGCATCGAAACGCGAACTCATACGGCGACTGTATTACGATCTGCTCGGTTTGCAACCGACTTGGGAACAATACCAAGCGTGGGACAAAGAGCCCGTCGAAAACTACGAAGCATGGGTCGATCAGTTGCTCGGATCGCCTCACTTCGGTGAACGTATGGCCAGACGATGGATGGATGTCGCGAGGTATGCGGATACGAAGGGTTATGTATTTCAGGAAGATCGAGAATATGCAAATGCCTGGCGTTATCGGGATTGGTTGATTGCCGCCTTTAACAACGATCTTCCGTTCGATCAGTTTGCGAGTCTGCAAATTGCAGCGGACCGACTCGAACCTGGACCGGAAAATAAGAACCTCGATGCGATGGGTTTTCTTACTCTAGGCCGTCGTTTTTTGAATAACGAAAATGATATTGCCGACGATCGCATTGATGTCATTACCCGAGGTTTTATGGGCTTGAGCGTCGCATGCGCTCGCTGTCATGATCACAAATTTGATGCGATCGCAATGGCAGACTACTATTCGATGCACGCGGCCTTAGTAAGCAGTAAGGAACCAAAAGATGAGCCTGGGCCGCTCCGATTGGTGGATAGTGACAATCTGAGACCGGCGGTCATTTTCAAACGCGGTCAGCCTGGCCAACGTGGCGATACCGTTCCAAAACGGTTTGTGAATTTTCTAACGACTGTTTCTCGACCCATGGAGACCGGCAGCGGTCGCCTGGACTTGGCTCAAGCCATCATCGACAAGAAGAACCCGCTTACCGCTCGTGTCTTGGTCAATCGGATTTGGGGCTGGTATCTAGGCACTCCGTTGGTCGACACTCCTAGTGACTTCGGGATACGGTGTCCGGCGCCTCCGCAAAGAGAACTCCTCGATCGGCTTTCAGGCGATTTTGTCGCAGACAACTTTAGCGTCAAACGACTCGTCAAACGGGTGGTATTGTCCGATGCCTACCGACGTTCCAGCGGCCACAAGGCCGAATCCTTTGCGGTCGATCCCGAAAATTTGCTTTGGTGGCGAAGCAACCGCAAACGCCTTGACTTTGAGTCGTTACGCGATGCAGTTCTTGTTGCCTGCCAACTTATCGACCCAGCGATTGGGGGTCCGAGCATTAAACTAATTGACCCACCATTCTCGAACCGCCGCACCTTGTACGCATACATTGATCGGCAGAATCTGCCTGGGGTTTTCCGGTCGTTCGATTTTGCCTCACCCGACGCGCACGTTTCCAATCGCTTATCCACGACCGTTCCACAGCAGGGGCTTTTTATTTGAATAGCCCCATGATCGATCATTATGCAACTGAGTTTTCGAAGCGGATGTTGGAAAAAGGGGCGAGTCTTGACAAGAGCGAGATACAAATTGCGGACCGTAGGGTCGAGTCGATATTCCAGTCCATCCTATTGAGAAGTCCGAGCGAGGCTGAAGTAGAAAGAAGCTTGGTCTACCTCCGTTCCAACAGTCAGAACTCTGCAGATTCCGCAACGTACCCCTGGGTTGATTTCATCAAAGCTCTTCTGAGCACCAATGAATTCTGCTTCATCGACTAATTGTGGCACTTCGGTCTCCGTCGTGTTGGAATGCTAATCGCTTAGAAACAAATCCGGTGGGTAATTGACTTGCATCAGGCACAATCCTCGCGAGGGTGCGGTTAAGTCCGTTTGCTTTCGCTCTCGCGACTCAAGAGCCGACAACATCCAACGCGGGCCAAAACGATCCGCCCCGACATCCCGCAGCGTGCCAACAATGTTGCGCACCATGTTGTACAAGAATCCATCGGCCTCCACATCGATCCAGACGTCCAGGCCATCCATGGTTTGGACCGATGAAACGTCCAGTGCATACACCGTGCGAGTTGTGGTTAAACGGGGGGAACCAGGGGTCTCAAATCCTTTGAAGTCATGAGTGCCTACCAAGTACTTTGCTCCTTCTCGCATGGCGTCGTGATCGAGAAGCCGAGGAAGCCACCAATGGAACCGGTAGTTCATGACATCCGCCACTTTGGAATTGCGAATGGTATATCGGTAACGCTTGCTTCTGGCATCCCGGATTGGATCAAAAGCTAGTACAACCTCCCGGCATTCGCGAACCACAATATCGTCGGGCAAGTATCGATTGATAGCGAGCGCAAGTTTGCCCGAATCATGATTCCATTTTTGCAACACAAATGCACCGACTTGGCCTATTGCATGGACCCCGGCATCGGTGCGACCGCTCCCCTGAATATGGGTTCTTTCCGTCGTTGCTTTCGTGAGAGCATCGATCAACCGTCGCTGGATCGTGTCCGCATTGATTTGAAGCTGCCAGCCGCCATAGTTTGTCCCATCATACGCAATCGTTATCGCAAATTTCCGCGGCATTTTCTTTTTAGGTACCAGTCAATCTAATGTCACTTGGCTACGGGCAAGCAGTGTCGTCTTTTGCTTCGCAAAAGTGCGTTTACTAGACGCACTTTCGCAGAGCGAAAGGCGACAATTTTCAGCGACTATTTTTTTCCATCCAAGATTCATCGGGTTGCATGAACATAAGATGCTGCCAGGGAAGTCGATCATACTCCTTGGCCACTTTGAAACCATTCGCCTTATATTCTTTGAGGATTTGAGCTTTGGTCATCTTGTGCTCGGCTCGAATTAGCACTGTCGGGTCCTCAGCACGAAATTCGACAAGGGCGATCAGACCCTCGGGTTTCAATGCTTTTCGTAGTGCTGCCAGCATTTGAACTGGATGAGAAAATTCATGATAAACATCGACCATTAATACCAAGTCCACGGCGTGCTCCGGCAGCTTCGGGTCCCAAAGCTCACCCAATACGGTCTCTACATTTTCGAGTTTCTTTTCAGCCAACTTTCGCGAGAGCTCTTGTAGCATTTGCGGTTGAATATCCACTGCAATGATTTTTCCCGATGGGCCGACCCGAGGGGCCATTTGGAGTGTATGGTAACCGTCGCCAGATCCCAAATCGCAAACCACCAATCCGTCCCTGAGATTCAGCTGTTCCAGCATCTCTTGCGGATTCTCTTCTTGGATTCGTTCCGGCCGACTAAGCCAATTCATGTGCATATAACCCATCGGCTGAGCCACGCGTCGGCCCAAATACTTGGTTAAACCCTTTGGTTCCTCCAGTTTTGTTTTGCTGTCGGCTTGCAGTCGCTCCTGGCCATGCAACCGCTGCGTTTGCATCGAGATCTGGCAGACGATACAGAGAAGTATCGCTGCTGCAAAAAGCCGCTCAGCTAGGGTACGTATGGCTATTGATTTCATAGTGGGATTAATCCTCGAGCGGCATTGGTTGGAAGGTCGGATGTTTGGCAGACTCTAGGTACGTTTCGAGGATCAAAAGGGCTGCGACTTTGTCCACTTGTTTCTTGCGCTTTTTGTGAGTCAATTCGGCTTCCCGCAACAGTCGATTGGCGAGGGCTGTGGTATAGCGTTCGTCGACGAAACGGACCGGTCTATCCGTAATATGATATAGCCAAGATGCAAAATCTCGGGCTTCCACTGATTTCTGGCTTTCACGTCCGTCACAATGAATTGGTAACCCTACGACCCATCCAAGGATTTGATTCTCGCGTACCAAATCCTCGAAGTGTTTTTGGTCGAGCGCCGCATTCCGTCTTGTATAGGTTTCCAAAGGGCTAGTCCAAGTACGGCTCGGGTCGCAAATAGAAATTCCAATCCGAACCGTGCCGAAATCAAGTCCAGCAAGCCTACCTGCTGCTGGCCAACTAAATTGTCTCGTGTCGGGATTCCCCAAAGTACTCAGCCTTCCAAAATTCCCTTGAAATAGTCTTTGCAGATCGGTATTGTCCCCAGATTGACCGGGATTGACCAGAGCCAGCACAGCAAAGCAAGGCGAATTCAGAAAGCACGGGAGAATTATGAAACAAAAAAACAGACTGTCAATTTGCACACTCAGCGGCCTTTTCGCAGCCTTGACCTCGCTATCATCAGGCGCGGTCTACGCACAAGACGGACTCGATTTCAACGAAGCCGAACGGATGATGTCGTTTAATACCGTTGAGTTAAAGGATCAGCTGTACTTCGGTCTTCGCACGTTTCTTCCAGAGCAACAAGCGTTTATAGACGATCTTGTGGCCAGGGTCGATAACGGTGAACTTCCTCGATCGATGGTCAACGTGGTTTTCGTATGGTCCCGGAAACGCAAGCCAAAAATCCCTTTTCCGTATTTTGAAATCGCCATGCGCTTGTTAGCGGAAAAGCGTGGCGTCATCCTTCCGTAGGAGAGCGTCATCCTTCCGCAGGAGAGCTAGGATTGCTGGATTTTCTATTTTCTATTTTGGTTCTTCGCCAATTTTAGTGGCTAGGTGTGCAAACGCTGTGGATTCGATATCCTTTTGGGATGAACGAATTAACCACTGAACATTATCGGTGCAATTCAGGCGGCTTCTTACGGGAGGGACGTACTCGTTGAGGAGCGGCACTACGTTTGGCATCTCGAGTCTTGGACTCCAGTTTCTTGGCCAATCGCTTCACTTCAAGCGCAAGCTCAGCAATTTGCTTCTCAAGCTCCTTGCAGCGGCTACAATCAGGCAGTGGAGATTCCGTTTCCATCTCCACAACATAACCCATTATCAAATCCGGATTTGGCAGATCTGGAAGTCTCTCCCAAACAATGCCAACGCATTTCCATTCGCATTGGTAGCGAACCAATGCAGGAGCGGGAAAAACAAGTTTCTAATTACCAACGTCAAACCCTTCCTACACAGCAACACGGCCAAGCACCCGATGCACCAGCGAATAATTGGACCGGGCGAGTTGCCGTTGTTCTGTGCGATGGTGGCCGAGCCCAGATTCGAGACGAACTGTGGGGAGAAGAGAAACCAGGCGAAAAGAAACATCGTTGGTGGCGTGAGTCGCATTGCGGTGTCCTACAGACGCGGCAGCTATCGCAATTTGTAGCCAGATCGATGAGGGCTGGATTCTATACCACGTTGGCTGGAATTGGTGTGGTGCGGCGAAGTAATGATCGTGGTCGAGGAGATGAAGAGACTGATCGTCGACGACAAGACCCCGACCGAGGAACTGACCAGTGCGATTACCTATCTGACCAACAATGCCAGTCGTATGAAATACGACGAGTATCGCAAGAATGGTTTACCGATCACGACTTCTCGCGTGGAGTCGACACAAAAGCAGATCAATAATCGAGTCAAGGGTACGGAGAAATTCTGGAATGACGAATCGTTGGAGCCCGTACTTCAGTTGGTGTCCGATGACCTCAGCGAAAACTTCAATCCAGACCAGTTTTGGGAAAGACGGCAAAAGAGATTCAACGGCTACAGAGAACGACCACCCCAAGGCAAGTCCGAAAAAGTAAATTCCTAGCGAACCATGTCTTGCACCCAAACACGGACAGTTTCTACCCATTAAGATGGGAGAAGAACCTATTTGAGATTTGAGATTTGAGATTTGAGATTTGAGATTTGAGATTTCGTTTTTGTCCCACTCCCACTCCCCACTCCCAATCGGTACAAACCACCCTACCGGTTGAGTCCCACCGATTTGTCAAGGTTTCTGTCTTCGGAATCGCTCCCCCAGCCAAATCAGTCAGGTACGCTTTGATCGGAAAAGAACGAACGATCCCCAGTTCCGTTCCGCCCGCACGGATTTGCGACCTAAGACTCCTTAGCGATTCAAAATGGATTTCAAACTTCTCGAGAGAGCGACCTATTGCTTTTGCATTATTCGCGACTCCATTTGGCTGAACAAAGCGTTAGACAAGTTTGATAGCATTGTCTATGCTCTGATCGACTTGCGACTGCCCAAGGATCCGAACAAGCCTGATATCGTCGAGCTTG
>JANMHA010000364.1:0-2254 GCA_031374925.1 Pirellula sp.
CGAGCAACAGCGGGCTCGCGTCGAGTTCCACGACGCTGACCAATGCGGTGACCGCGGACGTGTCGAACCCGACTCCGCCGACTTCGTCCAGCACGGACGTGACGCTCGTCGAGCCGCAGATCGCGATCACGAAGACGGCCAGCATTGCGACAGGGGACGCGGGAGACATCGTCACTTACACGCTGACGATTCAGCACACGAGCGAATCGACCGGCGTGGCTCACGACATCGTCATCAGCGATCTGCTGGCCGACACCGATTTACTCCTCGTGGCCGGCAGCGTGGATGCCAGCCTCGGCAGCGTGGCCGGAATCGTTTCGATCGGAAACAGCAGCGGTGACACGACCGTCTCGGTTGATGTCAGCCAGCTTGCACTGGGTGAGACGGTTGTCATCTCGTTCCAGGCGATCGTGCAGACGACGGCCGTGATGGACGAGAGCGCGGACAACAGTGCGACCGCTGACTGGGACAGTCTCGGTGGTCCAAACGGTCGCACGGGTTCAGCGAGCGACGATGCGAGCGTTGATATCGCAGTGCCGACCATGACCAAAACGTTGGTCAGCACGGGCATCATCTCAGCGACGAACTCATTGACCGAAGCGACCATCGGTGAGTTCGTGCAGTACGAACTGATCATCGCGCTCCCCGAAGGGACGCTGCCCGCCGCGTTCGTGATCGACAACCTCGACGAGGGTCTCGAATTCGTGCGACTGGATTTGATCAACGGCTTCCGAAACGGTTTCCCTGCCGTCGGCGTCGTGACATCGTCACGGGGCACGCTCAGCAACACGGGGTTGATGACTCCCACGATCACGGGGACAGGAGCTGCCGGCGATCCGCAAACGCTGTCCTTCGATCTGGGCACGATCACCAACAGCGACACCGACAACGCCGAACCGGAAACGCTCGTCATTCGATACACAGTCAAGGTCGCGAACATCGCGGAGAACCAAGGGAACGGCCCGGCTCTCGGTTCGCTGCGAGACAACTCGGCTCACTTGGAATGGACTGCCAATGCGGCGACATCAGCCACGGCAACGGTCTCGGCTGGGTCGATTGAAGTGATCGAGCCAGAACTTCAAGCCACCAAGACCGCCAGCATCACGACCGGTGACGCTTTCGATCCGATCACTTACACGATCACCGTCAGTCACACGGCGGCCAGCGAGACTGATGCCTTCGACGTTTCCATCGACGACCTCATCCCGGCCAACATCAATGTTTCGAGCTTCGTGGCCACGCATTCGACGCTCGGCGATGTCTCCGCCAGCTTCGCGATGTTGTTTTCGTCGATCTACACCGTGTCGGGACAAGCGATCGACTTGCTCGTCGGCGAGACATTGACACTGATCATCAATGGCACGCTCCCCGCAGACATTCAGCCGGGCCAAATCGTGACGAACAATGCCGTCGTGGCCTGGACCAGCTTGGACGACAACGCGCCGCTGGATGGCGACGACTTCACCGAACGCAACGGCCTCGGCGGTGGAGTTCAGGACTACGCCGTGACCGCCACCGCGCCGACCCTGACGGTTCCCAACGCCACCTTCGACAAGACGTTCGTCACCACGGGGTTGAACAGCGGCACGAACTCCGCGACCGCAGCGGTGATCGGCGAGACCGTGCGCTACCGGTTGCTGATCACGCTCCCCGAAGGGACGACGAACCTCACGCACATTCTGGACACGCTCGATTTAGGGCTGTCGTTCGATCGCATTGTCTCCGTCACTGGCTACTCCGGCGGAGCTCCGTCGCTCGACGTCTCCTCCAGTGCAGTGGCCTTCACCCCCACGTTCGTTGGTGACGGTCTCTCGTCCGCGCAGCAATTGAATTTCAACTTGGGAACGCTGAGCAATCTCGATTCGGACAATGCCCAGCTTGAGCAGTTCGAGATCATCTACGACGTGATCGTGCTCAATTCCGCTGCGAATCAGGGAGCCGATCCGCCAACGATGCCGACCACGCTGGGCAACTCCGCTCACTTGGAGTGGGACTTGTTCGGCTCGACTCAATCGACCACCAGCAGCGACGCGACGGACATTGAAGTTATCGAACCGCTGCTCAACGTGACGATGTCGTTGAGCGACACGACGCCGAACCTGGGTGACGTCGTCACCTTCACGCTGACGATCACGCACGCTGGCGACAGCGACACCGACGCCTTTGATGTCCGGCTGCTCGACTTGTTACCCGCTGGTCTGACGCTCGGTCTCGGCTCAATCAACGCAGTCGGAGCGACCATCGCCAGCGACAG
>JANMHA010000253.1:0-4975 GCA_031374925.1 Pirellula sp.
TCATCGCGATTGCCAATCAACCGACGAATCGTGGACCAAACCAATGGCCCATGATTGTCGATTAGTTCTGACCAATCAGGCATGAAATCTCCTTCGTGTAAGGGGACGAATTGTGTTAAGGAGTTAAGTCGGGCGAGTCGCCTTTTACTTACAAAAAATCCTAACATCTGCGCGAAATACCACTTTGACGAGGTAAATAGACTTAAATGACTGTCGATATCGCTCCCCAGGCCGAGTCGTTTTCCCAATTACACATGCAAAGCACTTTGTTGAGACGGATTTCCCAATCCATGGCTTGATTATGGCGATGACACACTCGAAACAGAGATGATACACTTAGTAAAAGCATTGCGCTCACCGCAAACAACTCAGGCCGAGGCGTTGCCGCCTCGGCCTGGATGTTGGAACCTCTCGAGATCAGTTGAGCTAGCGAGTAGCTATTTCTTAGGCAGGTCAGCGTCTGCAATCGTTGCAACCGTGAAGTCGCTGTAGACTGCTCGAAGCTGCTTTTCTGGATTTCGGTACCAGAAAACGATCGATCGCTTTCCATCGACTGCCTTTCCAGCACCCGTGTAGTCGTAATCATCATGCGACATACCTGTTAAGTAGGGAAGTAATGTTCCAAGGCGGCCAGAGAGGGTCATCATCTTCTCTTTAGCGATGCCTTTCTCGGCCATGAGTATTGCCCATTCGCCCCAGTCTGAGATGCTCTTGGGGAACTTACCATCACTCAACTCGGTATAGCCTTTGAGTGCTTCGACTAAGCTTTCTTCGAACGGCAGCAACTCCGGCAACTTCGCTGCGGTTGACGATTGATAGCCTTGAGGAGCGTCAAAGCTAAACAACATCGAATCGAGTGTGACGTTGAACTCAAAATCCTTCATCACTGACTTTGTAACAGATGAACCTTTAGGCATCCCCTTAAATTCGACTTGAACCAAATCGCTTGTTTTTGCATCGACCCAAACCGCGTAGACTGCAGATGGAACAGGTTTTACTTCGAACCCCAGACAGTCACGACCATCGATCTTCATCGAACCAAGTTCCTTGTCGGGCTTCTTTCCATAGGATTTTAGCCGTTCCAACCACTTGATCTGCCGCTCCGGCTCAACAGCTATCCCTTCCATTGGTACATGTACTGTTGCAGACTTTGCTGCTTCGTTCAATGACAACCGAAGTTGCCCAGTAGAATCATGTATTGAGACCATTCCAAGCATGGATTTCCGCTCACGACCATCGTCTGCAACCTCTACTTGGATTTCGACTGGTTTCTCCTGCGTTGTCAGGTAGACCAATTCCTTGTATCGAAACGCCCCGGCATTCTTCAGTTTTTCAATCGCTTGCGCAAATGCACTGGACGACGAAGGGAACATCATCGTTGCCCCGAGAACCAAAAAGATACAAGCGGCCAACGAAGCAACTTGCATCCATGGACGACTCCAAGATATGTTGCGAGTCGAAGGTCGAATTTTCGGACCTGGTTTTTCTTCGAGTGCCATAGCCTGCGATTTGACACGTGCGATTGCGTCGGCGGGAAGTGGTTCGCTGAGTACAGCCCAGACTGCTGATTCAAGCTGAGGTTCCAGGTCATCGTGGTTTGCGGTGAAGGTTGAGTTTTTGTGGTTCATGTTATCGGACTCCGTTGAAGGATTTGAGTTGTTCTTGCAGTCGCCCGCGTGCCTTGTAGAGGGCTGTTGAAACCGCTTCGACTGAGATTGTTAAGATGGCGGCTACTTCGTTTCGATCGAGTTGTTCGAAGTGACTCAATGAAAAGACGGCAGCTTGCTGTTCGGGCAATTGTGCCGCTGCGTTACGCAACCACGCGGCAAGTTCGGCGCCAACCACATGATGATGTGGCTCCAGGTTCGAGACGAATTGAGTCTCGTCAATCTCAATACTCTTGCGTCGTCGACGCAGCAAATCGATGGCTCGGGTCGTAGCCAAACGTACAAAGAGCCCTGACCAACTTTGGATCGGCCCAGATTCCTGAAGGTTCTTGGCTTCGATAAAAACCAGCTGCGAAACATCTTCGGCGTCATGAACTGAGCCGAGGATACGGTAAGCGATGCGAAAAACACGTTCCGCATGACGCTCCACAATCTTAGGCCAATCAGGTGGATGTTCTTCGGCCATGGCAACTCCTTGGTGAGTGGTTGAGTGTTGGACTATAAAGAAGTCGCACCAGAATGCCCGCCATGACCGCGAATTTCGCTTTTTATCCAAAAAGAGCGTTTTTGAGGGTCTCAACAAGTCATCGATTGCTTTCAGACTAGCGATAGCGCGTCCAGGGATGTATCGCCCTCCCAACTCGAAAATCGAGGAAACTGTGTGACGTATCTTAGTCGGTCATCATCGGGAACGTTGTAGCCAGTTTGCAAGCGAAGATCGCGAAGCGATTTAAGCCACTTGAAATGCCCTTTTGTTAGGCTAAACCTCATACCCTGCGAAAAAATCTTCAAAACGCGAGATTTGATGTCGCAAACTGTCAGTTTTACCCCTCTCTATCCCTGAGATAAAAACCAAGATGCGACTGTCACGCTACTCGTAATTAACCCGCGGAACGAGAATTTTAGGAACTTGTTGGAGCCCAACTTTGCGACACCGAAAGTCGTCATCGAACGTAGCCGCGGAGAAATTCTCGAATGAATGGAAGACTCGTGTTTTTGCTGTTGACGGTTTGGACCTCAATGTTGTTTCAAGCGGGGCCAACCCTTGCCCAGGGACTTTTTCTCAAGCTTCCGAGCGACGGAACCTGGTCGCGATTTCGGGTTACTGGACAATATGACGTTTCATTGCTTCGCGACTTGAGAGAATTCCCCGGCGATTGGAAAGACCTTCTTGCAACGATTCCAGATTTTGCCTACGGCGAATCGGAGTTGGTTGTTTCAAGCGTCGTTCAAGGCAAAATGCATGTGGCGAGCATGGTTCCCTGAATCACCATGCAAATTACACGGTAATCGCTGATCCGATAGCGTCATTCGGTGTTAAGCAAATTTGGGAGACAGACGGCGTGAGCATCGAAGATTCTGGTCCCTATAATCCAAAAGACGAAAACTGTGACGGCCCCGGTACGATCAGTCGTGGCAACTCACAGATTGTATTGATTGAGAGTGGCACCGGCGCAGTCTCACGGCTGAAGTCGCTCACAACGCAAAACGGTAACGCGCCGTAAGCCTGACCCAGATGCCAATGAGATTGTTGACGGAATTGGTTCCACATAGGAACTGTTTCGCAATTTGCCCGATCGTGTCAAGTCAAGCGGCTCCGTGTGGAAATCGCAGAAGCGTCTTGGAGGGAAGCCGATGCTTGCACAATGGTGCCTCAACCCGTCAGTCCGACCTGTGGAAGTGGCGTCTTGGAGGGAATCGAAAGTTAGCCATGAATCCCGCCTCAGTCCAACCTATGGAAGCGGCAGACGCTGGTTGCTGCCTGCAATGGCCGATCCAGCCTTGGGTGCAAGAGTCAGAAAAGTGAATCCGGTGAAATGTGTTCCGAGGCCTGAGCGACTTGCTCCAAAATCTCACGCTCAATTCTTCGCCGTAGGATCCACCGCTTGATAAGCCCGGACATCCGCCATTCATCGGCATACTTTTCTTCAACTTTGGGGCGAATCGCAGCTTCAATTCCGGCCAATGCACGATTGAATCCATCCACGACGAAACCATTGCTCGATTTGAATGCCTTCTTTAAATGTGCCATTTGAATGCTATCGATGTGAACGGGAAATGAGACGGCTAAATTGACAATTCAACTATTATACTTATCCTCGATTGTCATGACGAGTTAGTGTGTGGAGGGGCGGCCAGTAGCCCGTGAGACGGAATACTTTTGCGATCGTTGCTTCGTGGTTTCGGTACTACGACGTTGGTCGCTCATCAATCAGAGCACCATCCTCGCATTTTTTACATTCAAGTCGATAGCCAAGCATGCCGACACGACCGGAAACAGAGGTCACCCAAGGCCGATTCATCCACGGTGGGTCATGCCGAACATGTTGGTTGTGCCCGCATACGAGTTGTGCAACCCAATGTCCTTGATGGTCCTGGTGATAGCCGGTAATACTACACAAGCATGGTCGGCTGTCTTCTATCGATGGATCGGGCGCTTTCACAATACTTCTCAGAGTGTTACGCTTGGACGTTTGGACGTTTGGCAAGCAACACTTTCTCGCCGCTAGCCGCTCAGTATACCCGATCCTGCAGGCGTAGTTTAATCGGCCGAAGCCAACTTCCACATTGATTTGAACCAACTTGTGGAATTGATCGCGATTTGGCTCTGGCTACGTCCACATTGTGGATGGGAAGCTTGCGGCCTAGGGAAGAGGCTAGGTTGACCGCTCCAAAGAAGACTCCGCTTGTTCGGTTGAGCGCGTATCCGACAATAACAAATATCGCCAAAATGCCGAGAGTAGCAGCAGCGTTGAGCCAAGAAACCGGGCGTACTATTGGCGTCTTTGACATTGATCGCGTTCAAACGGGTTTAAGAATTTATGTAAGACCTGGGTTTGGGCTAGGAGCCATTCGAAGCTTCAAATTCTGACCCGTTAGCTTGCCTGCAGTTGAGCTTCCCACGCCATCCGCTCCAGTCTATTCGATCCATCGGTCGCCGTGCAATCGAGCCAGTTCCAATGCCCACAGTGGGTGGGCTAGTTTGGAAATCGGTACTACGGTCTACGTACCAACCTGTGGAAAGGAGTTAGACCAATTAGGGTCGTTCAAATCTTCCGTCAAAGCACATTCCCCAACACACATGTCTGGTCCAGCGACCAGCGGTACGAATATCGAATACTGTTGCCTTATCGTAATCCAAGTTGATAACGCGGAACTTGTCGTCACAAGAATCATGAATATCGGGATTGCTTTATTTAGGTGATTGAACGCATCCGGCATATGGTGGCCTAGCAAGGCTTGATTCAAAAACCGCTCAATGTTTGGCCGTAGACACAAGAGCGCTGCCGTCAAAATCGCGCATACCG
>JANMHA010000338.1:0-2671 GCA_031374925.1 Pirellula sp.
TGGCAGTCAAAAAGGGAGCCAGCGCGGCAGCCAAAAAGGGGACCAGTGAGAGGGTGGGGTGACGCGGGGTGGCCGAGAAGTTCTGGTAAGCATTTTGGAGGCTTACCAGGTCGCTCTCGGAGGAACCCAAGGTGCTCAGAAAGGAAGCTCGCACAAGTTGGAATATGGCCGATTCGACTATGCCTGCAGGATCAGCTAGACTGAAGACTGCAGAGGCGACTGGTCCACGGTAGACGGCACCCCAACAATTCATGCCGATGATGGGCGCACCAAAGTATTGCACGCGAGTTGCGGGTCGCGAGTTTCCAGATGGACTGGTTTTTTTGCCGTAACCCCGAGATTTGAGACATTTTGCCCCTAAGAAACATGTCCACAACCCAGCAGAGCGACATCTCAACATTGTGGCGACAATTCCTGATCGATGTGGCCTTCGCAAGGGAATACAACATCGGCTATTTCGGGACGCAGCTACGCGTCAAAAATCCGGTCGTCGAACGACTATTGCCTTCTCTCCTTCACGTAAAGGCCGCCGCGATCCTCGATCATGCTCTTCAAACTTTCTGCGATGATCGAGGGCTATCCATCCCACGGCGACAGCCATACGGCGATACGCTCCACGGTAGAATTAACTACTTGGGCGACAATGGCCACCTGACAGCATCTGCCGTACTGCACACGGTTCGCGGATCACGTAATGCTATCGCCCATGACCCTACCGATACGATTGACTGGACGAAACTCGATAACGATATTCAGATAATCCATCACGCCCTTGTCGAACTTACATTCGTTGATCGGATGCCGGACTTTACAGTCCGCGCCGAGCGATCCGCTGCCGGTGAAGGTCGTGTACCGGACGCAATTTGCACCGTCGACTATTCCATCGGGGTATTTGAAGGGGAACGAATCGTGGTTCAATTGCAAGTGGCCCAGAATACCTGTTATCGAATGATGAGCTACCTCTAAGCAAATCCTGTTCCTGCCCTCAATCCAAATGCCTTCGTTTTCAGAAGTGCAAATTGTCTGAGGAGTTGTCGAAGCGCAATCGAGAAGCCAAAACTCAATTAACTTTTCAAGCATTAATATTCGCCTCCGGAGGCTGCACACTTGCACTTGGAAACCATAATCGCAGGTTTTGCAATCGTTTCGCGAGCCAAGCTTTGAGTTTCTTGACTGTTTTCCAGCCACTGCGTGGTCGACGGGATGCCAAAGCAGGCCGCTGCCCCCATCCCATCAGTCGCGAGCCAAAGCATCAAATTTCGAAAGTTCCACGAGAGGCTCATGGGCGGTGTATTGTGAAGGGCGCGTTTGCTAAGTCTGTTCCAACGGAATGAGACTACACGCAAGCGAAGCGATTGTCGAGCATCTGTCTGCAAACAACCTGGCACGCAACGCGAATACGACCGATTGTTTTGATCCTCACCACAACCTCAGGTGTATATGACCAATCATTCCAATCGGGTACAACGAGCATACGACCATCGACTCCGCAATTTTGTGCATGACACTGGTGATTCCAGCCATGCAACGCGAATCGGAATTTTGCGATCTACGGCGTCTGGGTGGATCAAACGAGACAAAAAGACCGTTGTCTCGCTTAAATCACCCGACCACGATATCGAAAAACTTGAATGCGAAGTCGTTCGACTGCGCTCTCAAGTGGCCAAACTTCGAGCCATTGTACGCTTGCTGTTCCTTGTCCTTAAGCTTTCTGGTTTTACGTGGGAGCGTTTTCGTGTTCCAAATGAAGCTAACAAGCTACAACTTCTAAGCTCAAAACCAACGCTGAAAGCTCAAATCGAAAAAGCAAATCTAAGTCAGGAAATTCCAAATTCGATCGTCAAAAAAGCGATGTCCAACTAAAAGCGATCGTCCGTCCCTCTTGGCACGTTGCTGGGTTTGATCGCGGCTCTACAAGCGTGGTAAGTCGCAACTGAAGCTACGAAGGCGGTCGCGAAGTCGCTTTTGCAGTTGCGTCACCGTCGACTCCAATGCTTCTAGGGATCGATTGCTCAGTTCGTCGTCGGAAGTTACCGCGTCTCCAAGAAGACCCTCATAAAACTGGATACTTGCTTTAAGCTTACCACGCTGCTCGCCACGCTGTTCGCCTATTTCAATGCCCTCTTGTCGACCCTCTTGTCGACCCTCTTGACGGCCCTCTTGACGGCCCTCTTGTCGCGCATCAATTAAATTGGACTGTATGTCCAAACTGGCTTTCTCTCTTGCATCGTACATTTGCTTTTCCTCCGTAATCTCTCGAATCGCATTCAACTCACCTGTCGCCCGAAGAAACTCCAAACCTGGAAGTAACTCCCGCAACTCTTCGACCGTATGTTCACTCGAATTCTTAATCCAATAGGCCCACTGCTCCAGGACATTCGCACTGCGAACGTCACTCGGACCTCCATTGTACTTGGCAAGCTCGACCGTGTGAATCTCGATCGATTCCTCCAATACCCTTCCGCTCTCACGGTCAACCAACCGAAACTGGTGATGAAGCTGATCATCTTCCCACAAATTCCGCATCAGTAAACAGATCGAATACGTCGCTTTGAGATCGCTGTACCCTTGACCCACTCGTAGCTGATCCGTATAGGCCTCACAGGCATAAAAAACAGCCCTCTTGGCGAAACTCGATTGAACCACAATCTGGACTTCGACGACAAAAACC
>JANMHA010000347.1:0-29249 GCA_031374925.1 Pirellula sp.
TACAATTGCATCTACTTCGTCTTGCCGCAAATGCGAGCTCGGCAACACGGCATGATCATTAATATCTCTAGCGTCGCCGGCAAAAGGGCTCTTGCCTTGGGTGGTGTGGCTTATGCCGCGAGCAAATTTGCGATGACGGCACTTGGGACCTGCGTTTCCAACGAAGTCGGTGGGGAGAATATTCGCGTTACCAATGTCTACCCGGGTGAGGTGGACACGCCGATTCTCCTGCAGAGACCAACGCCAGTGACGGACGAACATCGCCAAAAGATATTGCGGCCCGAGGATATTGCAGAAGTCGTTGTGGGTCTGGCGGGTTTGCCTGATCGCGTTCACGTTCCTGAAATCGTGATTAAACCGGTCAATCAGCAATACTATTGAGGAATTTGGCTTGAAGGTTTCTATCCTGGTACCGGCGTTCAACGAAGAAAAAACGATTGAACGCGTTCTTCTGAAACTGCTTGCGCTACCGATCAGTGAGCTTGAGATCATTGTCGTCGACGATGGATCAACCGATACAACCGGACGCATCGTTCGGCAATTGGCCGTGGGCAATCCTGGTATTCGCTGCTTTTCCCAGCCGAAGAATCTCGGCAAGACTGCCGCCATTTCCAAGGCTATCTCGGAAAGCACCGGCGAAGTTTTGATCGTTCAAGATGCCGACTTAGAATACGACCCAAACGAGATTCCGGAGATCATTTCTCCAATCATTGAAGGTGTCGCTGACGTCGTCTACGGAAGTCGTTTTTTGGTCAAGCGCGCGTCCAGGGTGTTGTATTACTACCATTATCTTGCAAACAAGTGCTTAACTTGTCTCAGCAACATTTTGACGAACCGAAACATGTCCGACATCGAAACATGCTACAAGGCGTTTCATCGCGATGTGATTTTGCCGTTGCGTCTGTGCAGTACTGGGTTTGGCATGGAGGTTGAGATAACTGCTATGGTTTGCAAAACAAGAGCTAGGACGTACGAAGTTCCCATTTCGTATTACGGTCGGACCTACGAAGAAGGGAAAAAAATCGGTACTTGGGACGGTTTGGCTGCGATCTGGTACATCCTTTACTTCAACTTGATCCACCCGTTTACGAAATCAGGCCGTACCTACATAGAAACGGTCAATTCCTCGCTTGAGCATCGGCATTCGCGTTGAAAAACGAGCGAAGGGCCTCGCTCGTCCACAATTGTCGCCTTTCGCTCTGCGAAAGTAGATAGAAATAAGTTGGGAAAAGACGTGTTGACTTGTTGAGGAGCACCAAAGCCAGCATTGTCATAATCCTTGCTTTCCAAAAATGGGCTCGATCTGCTATACTCTTCAGGTATTCATGGAGGAGCATTCAAGCTCTCCCAACCTTTTATCTAGTATGAGTCGCGGCCCCGCGAAAAGACTTCGATATGTCGGATCATTGGAACAGCATTGCAAATCTGCTCAAAACTCCTTCGCTAAATCCCACTGCAAAGAAAACAGACGGACCGACCAAACCGCCAAAAGCAGTGATGCCAATCGAGCCATCGGCGCAATTCGATGCCCCGGAAGCTCCAGTGGCGGAGCATGTAAAGCCAAAACCTGAACCTTCCCGGTTCCGAAGTTCATGGGATGCGGTCACCACTTTTTTTGGAGTTGCCTCTCCCGAGCAACCTCAAGAAGTCGAGCCCGAGTCGACTGTTTCGTTGGACAACGCACCAGATACAAATAGCGTTCCTAAAACGAGCGCTCCAAGCAGTCGAAAGTCAAAACCGAGCATGTGGGGAGCCACTAGTGACGAGCTAAGAGTTGAGGATCCAAGAATTGAAGCTGATGTCCCAATCACAGCAGTTCGACCAACGGAAACAGCCGCACAAGAGTCTCGAGGCCGAGGACGATCATCGGATCGAGAACGGCCACGCGCCGACGCTAGTTCGTCGCGAATTGAGCTCGAACGCGTAAGTCGCGACGTGACGTCGGTGCAATCGGATACTGATTCGAATTCAAGACGCATGCCTCAAACGCAGCGAGATGAAGATTTCGGAGCGGTTGATCCCGAACGACGATCTCGAAGGCAGCAGCCTCGTCGTGGCCGTCAAGCCGACGTTCGCGCCGAAGTGCCATTCGGTGAATCTCCATTGGAACTGGGCTCGATTGAAGCACTGCCCGATTTGGACTCGGAAAGTATTGATAAGCACGAGTTTCCACGCGTTGAAAGTGACCGTGGCTCACGAGGACGGGGGCATCGAAGCCAATCCGAAGCTGGCGATGTTCGTCCAGAGCGATCAATCAGTCAGGATCGATCGGACCGGGAAAAGAGACCAGACCGAGCTGGACGCGACGAACGACCCGATAGACCTGTTCGTGCCGAGGGTGCCGCTCGTTCCGAAAGACCACCGCGGCCGCCGCGCCAAGAAAATTCTTATCGGCAAGAATCTTCGGACCGACCTGAACGACAAACTCGTCCGGAAGGCACGCCTCGCCCTTCGCGTTCGGAGAGTCCAGAAAGATCAAAGTCGGAACGTGATGAGAGTCCCCCAAGAGCCGATCGAGCTGACAGGCCAACGCGGGGCGAAGGGGTGGATCGAAGCGATAGACCAGCACGTCCAGAGCGTGCCGATAGTCCAGAGCGTACCGATAGACCAGAGCGTGCCGATCGGCCTGCGCGTGCCGATAGACCAGAGCGTGCCGATGGGCACGCGCGTGCCGAACGACCTGCCCGCGCTGATAGGCCAGTTCGTACGGACCGACCAACGCGTACGGACCGGCCAGCGCGTACGGACCGACCAGCGCGTGCCGAAGGGGCGGACCGAACGACACCTCAAGACCGACCCGTTCGATCCGAACGAACAAGCTCGCCACGGCCAGAACGCGGAAACCGGGACGCGAGTTCGGAGCGACGACCTAGCCCATCGCATGCCCCAATTGCAAAGAAGCCTTCCGGTTTTGGAGCTGGTATTCATGACGATGACAGCTTTGGATTTGTTGACGACTCCATTGAGTTTCAGGATGATTTCGAGGTTGTCGACGATCGAGTGGAAATCGAATCGGACGAAGGAACGTCGCGGGACTCTCTTGAACGCGAGACACCACCAAGACGTCGGCGTGGTCGTGGAAGACGACCGGAAACGCGAGGCACCGACAATGCAGAACCGGAATTGGATTCTGGCGAATCCAACGAAGATCGCGATGACGAGGACGCAAGCGAATTGATCGGCCGAAACAGCCGGATTCCTTCCTGGCAAGATACAATTGGCACCTTGGTGACCATGAATATGGAAAATCACCAAAGAAATCCTTCGCAAAATCGAGGCGGCCCTCGGGGGCGTGGACCAAGACGCGATCGTTAGTCCTTTTTTTGTTGCTGTAGCGAGGAAGCTCTGCGACACCGTTTTTGGTTGACGGAGAAGCTTTGTCGCCTTTTGCTCTGCAAAAGTGTGTTAACGAGGCGCACTTTCGCAGAGCGAAACGCGACAATAATAAAATCACAGGCTCGGTGTGCCCCCGCAGCAAACTCCGTTTCTTCGTTGCCAACTCAATAGCAACAGCATGGTTAAACAAGCCAACCCCATACCGCGAACCCAACCCGATTGGAAAACGATCGCGCCATTGATCGCAATAAAGATCAAAAAACCGTTGGTGCAATAACGGTATACTTTGGGCAATTGGTTATAAATCGAGGGCAAAAGAATTCGAAAAAACGCGTCGATAAGCCATACCGTAACAAACGCGTAATTGACAAAGAGGCCCGCTCCAAAGCCTACGCCGAGCAGTTCTTCGGTTTGTTGTGCCGTTGCCTCAAATGCTTTGGATTGGCTCCCTTGGTGAAACGTGGCCAATGATCCTAGACTGTGGCACAGCGAGAGCAGAGCTCCAACTAGCCACATGCTAGCCGTTGATCGGTCGGTGCTGGTTCGTCCGCGAATCTCCATGGCGAAAACAAGGACCATCAATCCCAATGCGATTCGAATCGCCCATAGCGAGGCTGACTGCGCTGTCGTCTCTGCCACTCGAATTCCTGCCACTATTAGCAAGCTACCATTTCCAAGTCCGCCTGCGGCAGTGCAAAAATCAACACTCGAAAGCCAACAAATGGCGTCAATTGTGGATTCATCCATTGTTTGGGTTCCAGTTCAGGGCTTCCAGGCCTAATGGCTGGAATGTATAAATCTTTGCAGCATAACAGTTTCCTATGACGATTTTCATTCCGAAAGGCCCGTTGAGAGATGCCGGAATCGACCAAACGAACCGACGACGTATTCGACATCGATCGTATTCGAAAGTTGATCGAGTTAATGAAGGAGCACGAACTCGGTGAAATCGATCTTCGCCAGGACAATCAACGTATTCGATTGTGCGGAGCCGGTCATGGCCAACCTATTCTTTCGGCAGGAATGATGGCTTCGCCCGTTGCTGCTTCGGTTCAGGCTCCGACAATAGCCGCTCCAGTTGCAGATGTTGATGGTCCACATATCGCCTACATAAAATCGCCAATGGTTGGGACTTTTTACTCGCGAGCCAATCCGAATGCAAAGAATTTTGTTGAAATAGGCTCCTCGGTTCAAAACGACACCGTAATCTGTATCATTGAAGCGATGAAAGTCTTCAATGAAATCCCAGCGGAGTTACGTGGCAAGGTCGTTCAAATTCTTGTCAAGAACGAAGAGGCAGTTGATTTCGGCAAGCCGCTCTTCAAGATCGATACCAGAGGCTAAAAATGTTTAGTCGTGTTCTTGTCGCCAATCGAGGCGAGATCGCTCTACGGATCATCCGTGCTTGCAAAGAGCTTGGCATTGAAACGGTCGCCATTTTCAGTGAAGCTGACCGAGGAGCGCAATATCTGGAACTGGCGGATCAAGCCATCTGCGTTGGACCTGCCAAGTCGATGGATAGTTATTTGAGAGTCGATCGGGTTATCGCTGCAGCAGAGTTAGGCAATGTCGATGCCATCCATCCTGGCTATGGTTTCTTGGCCGAAAACTCGGGCTTCAACGAAGTATGTCGCAGCTGCAATTTTACATTTATCGGACCATCACCCGAAGCGATGGAAAAACTTGGTGACAAGAATTCTGCTCGCGAGATGGCGGTTGCTGCTGGCGTTCCCGTGGTTCCTGGCAGCGATGGTCTGCTCGAGTCTGAGGAAGACGCGGTCATTGCGGCCCGAAAGATCGGTTTTCCAGTCTTGATCAAAGCCACGGCCGGTGGCGGAGGAAAAGGCATGCGAGTTGCCATGGACGAAGCGTCATTGCAGACGTCGATCGCGCAAGCACAAACCGAAGCCAAAGCAGCCTTTGGGAACGGCGGTGTCTACTTGGAAAAATACATCGATCGGCCGCGTCACGTCGAGGTACAGATCATTGCGGATCAACTCGGAAACATCGTGCATTTACACGAACGCGATTGCTCGGTTCAACGTCGACATCAAAAATTGATCGAAGAAAGCCCGTCCCCACGCTTGCCTGAATCCACACGCAAATCCATGTGCGACGCCGCCGTTCGATTGATCCAACGCGCAAACTACTCCAATGCTGCTACCGTCGAGTTTATTGTCGATCAAAACGACAAGTATTACTTCATCGAGGTCAACGCTCGGATTCAAGTGGAACATCCTGTTAGCGAGATGATTTCTGGTATCGATTTGATAAAATCGCAGATCCTGGTCGCATCCGGAAAGCCGCTTCCGTTTACGCAGGCCGACATCAAGCCGATTGGTGCCGCGATCGAATGCCGCATTAACGCGGAAGATCCAGACAAGAATTTCCAACCTTGTCCTGGTAGGATTGACAGGATGTTTATTCCGGGTGGTCTGGGTGTTCGAGTCGATTCGCACGCGCATGCTGGATACACTGTTCCGCCGTACTATGATTCAATGATCGCCAAAATTATTGTGCATCGACCAACACGCGAACAAGCCATAGAGTGCATGCTGCGAAGTCTCAGCGAACTCAGAATCTCCGGCATCAAGACGACGGCTAGCTTTCACGCTACCGTTCTAAAGCAAAAGGAGTTCTCCGATGGAACGGTCGACACCAAATGGGTGGAGCGCGAATTGCTACCCCGCCTCAAGGTGTAAACGTAGGGGAGGTTTGCGACAACCGACGGCGAGCCACTTGGTTGGTTTGTGGCTGTGCTAGGCCCTCGCTCAGCTACGTGATTGGTAGAATATTATGCGACACCAGAGATACCATGCAGGGTCACGGAGTGCCACGGCCTCACTTATCTACTCTGTTCCTCGCAAGCTAGATCTTGCCAGCTTGTTTGTCTTCACTCTGTGTTACGGAATTCTTTTTGCAATAATGATTGCGTTCCATTTCAAAGCACTAAGCTTCGCGTTGGTCGCTGGATTTCTTACGAGCGTTGGTATTTCGCAAGCTGTTTTGTTTGGCGGAAAGGCACCGAGGATTGCTTCGAGCATTACCGGATCAGCCTTTTACTTTGCCTTGTTCGTTTTGAGCCCATTCTTTTTTGGCACCCCCTGGAATCGAATGGCGGACGTGTCTGTACTAATTCCATTTCTTGTGTTTGGCTTGGCAATGGGTTACTTTTCTGGGGTATGCATTGCGGGCGTTATCTTGACTACCGATCAACTGCGAAAATGGCGTCGATCTGTCAGAATCCTGTCGAAGGAATCGGCAATTGGAGATTTCGGTAACAAAGTCGATTTTGGGGGACCAGAAAAAAAAGTGGGTTCGTTCGATGAGATTTCCTAATTTACGGCCAGCCTCCGTCGCCACCGGCGCCTGGTTAAACGATTCAAGGTTCGGTGGCAAGCGAACGCTTGTCCGCCAGGATTCGATTCAGAATTCACTTTTCGGCATCTAAATTGCTCGTTATTGGGACCAAGGTTTGACAGCCGTGAACTCTGGTATTTTAATCAAGGCATCTCGGCAGCGAGTTTTGAGGAAATTTCCAGTTTACGAACCGCTTTTGAAGCGCAAACTGATTTCCGTTCATCCCACCTTCTGGAGAATCGTTTCGCATGAAAAGATTATTTTTTGTTTGTGCTATCGCTTTGATGGCAACCGTCTCTTCCCGGACTGCTTTTGCAACGAAGGAGTTCGGCGAACACTTTGGTAAATATTATGTCGCAGACAGTAAGAGCGAAGATTTCAAGAAGCTAGTTGCAGAAGCCAAGTGCAACGTTTGTCACATCGAAGGCGAAAACAAGAAGAAGCACAATCCTTACGGTGAAACGCTGAAGGCCGCGGGTTTATTGAAAAAGACCTTTGCCGAAATGATCAAGAAGGAACCGGACAAGGCACGCAAGGAAATCGAAGAGATCCTCAAGAAGACCGAAGAGAAAAAGGCCAGCGGCAAGGACAAGACATTTGGCGAGCGGATCAAAGCTGGTTTGCTTCCTGGTGGCGATGCAAAGGGAAAGCAAACGACCGAAAAGCTCATTTCGTTCATTGCTCCGGTGGCCGATTTCGTCGATCTTTTTGATGGAAAAAGCCTGGATGGTTGGAAGATCAATGAAAACCCAAAGAGTTGGGCAATTGAGGATGGTTGCCTTGTTTGCCAAGGTGACCGCAGTCACCTTTTCTACGTCGGCGACAAGAAGCCGTTCAAGAATTTCCATTTCAAAGCAGACGTAAAAACCATGCCCAATAGCAACGCAGGTATCTATTTCCATACTGCGTTTCAAGACGAAGGTTGGCCTAAGAAGGGTTTCGAATGCCAAGTCAACAACTCGTACAAGGGCGATCCACGCAGAACAAGCAGTTTATACTCGGTCAAGGACGTTCTGGAGCCGGCAGCCAAGGATAACGAATGGTACACCCAAGAGATCATCGTCCAAGGCAAGCAGATTACTCTTAAAGTAAACGGCAAAACTTTGGTCGAATACACTGAACCAAAGGATCAAGAAGCAGGTAAAGATTTCGAGCGAAAGCTCGGCGAAGGCACGTTTGCTTTGCAAGCCCATGATCCAGGAAGCAAGGTTTACTTCAAGAACCTGATGGTTAAGCGTCTCGATTAAGAACATTAGAGTCAATTTGCTCGCATCCAATCAAATCCAGTCAGAATTCCCTTTTGGGACTCTGTCTGTCGAATCGAATACGTGCTCTCCTTGGAGAGCACTCTTTTTTCGTACTCCACGGATTTGGCTGTACGCGTTACGCTTGTTCGTCGTCATGGTGAGCCTTGTATCCTTCTTAGGCCGTCAGTCGGCTTCCTCACAGGATTCCGTCGCTTCGGATAGGATACAGTTTCGAGCCGAAATGGGACTGGGTGGCTTCTGGAAAGTTGGCTATCCAACACGTATTGCAATTGAGATTGACTCAGGTTCCGGAGATTTAGATGGGCGTTTGGAAATACAGACACTGGATGGAGATGGAGTGCCCGTTGTTTACCAAAGCGATTCATGGCGAGTACGCATAAAGCCAAAGTCGCGTTTGCGGATGGAAGTCCAGGCCAAACCTGGACGCAGCAACCCTTCGATCATCGTTCGAGTAGTTGGGTTGGATGGAACCGTATTGCATGAACGTCCGTTGCTTGCCGAGGAACGCGGCACGGCTCTGCCGGCGACTCAGCCCTGGGTTGTAGGAATCGGAAGTGACAAATTGGACCTAAGCCAAGGTGCCATGAAATCGGTGCGGGGCGCCCTACCGGAAAACTCCACAGTTCAATTGACTGACGTCGAACAATTGCCGATGTCGTCGGAATGCTACAGTGGAGTCGATGTTTTGATCCTTTCGTCAGCAAATATCGATCTTAATCAAAACATGACAGCGGTTAAAGCAATCGCGATAAAGGACTGGATTGCTCAGGGCGGACGATGTGTATTGTCTCTTGGCAAGAACACGGAATCATGGTTAAAGACGGTCGAGTTTGAGGGGCTGGTGCCAGGGGATTTCAAAGGCGTTTTACCAGATTGCGATCCCGGTCCGCTCGAATCCTATTTAAAATCCCAAAACCGTTTGGCGAATTTGCATTGTAGTCTTTTCGCGATTGAATCCAGCACGATCGATCTCGCCTTCAAAACCAAGAATCGAATGGGATATCCTTTGATCGCGCGGTGGGCATTTGGTGCGGGAAAAGTGATTTTTTTAGCCGTCGAGTTGGACGGAGAGCAGATGCTCGCTTGGGAAAGCCGTCCGAGTCTTTTGAAGCAATTTCTTGACGAGCAATGGGAAAAAAAGGACGCACGGACCGACAAGCGTGTTTACTTGGGCTATGACGATATCTCGGGCCAACTCAATTCAACGCTTGATAACTTTCCCCTGCTGACTCTCGGAAACCTTGCATCGATTTCGGTCCTGGCAGGTTTGTTTTGTCTCGTGATAGGCCCGTTGGACTATTTTTTAGTGGCTAGAAATATGAGAAGACCAGGTGGAACCTGGATCACCCTTTTGGTCTGTTCGCTAGGGAGTTGCCTTTTCGTGGTCGGACTTGCGAGTCGATGGAAGCCGAAAATGCCGAGCATCAATAGTCTGGAGTTACTGGAGATCGACTACCAAACGCAGACGCTTAGAGGGCGAGGCTTTGCGCATTGTTATGGCGGGTCGCGAGGCGTTTTTGATTTTTCCGCCCATCGACGCACCCAGGGTCTGAACGCAGGAATCGACAGTGCAAATAGCAAAGTTCAAATCGATTGGTTTGGACAGCCAGGCAAAGGACTAGGTGGCTTCGAGTCCAGCGTAGCGACCGATCGAGGCATGCCAGTTTACCGGATCGGCGTTAGTCCTCTCATCCGTTACGAGAGCACGAAAAGACCTGAGTCTATCACGACGCCCGCCAGTCTCATTGCTTTAGGCATTCATGGGGTTGGCATTCCCGCTGCCGGGACAAAGTCGTTGTGCGCCACTTGGCAAGAGAGCATAGACTTGTCTTCAGAGACAAACAACTTGTCCAGAGTATCTGGTTCGATAGACTTGCTCGAGGGTAGTTTCGAAAACCCGTTGGATGTCGATCTTTTGGATGCTCTGCTGATTTATCGGGGTCGAGCTTATACTCTTGACACTCGCATTCGAGTTGGCCAAAAGATCTCATTCTCGGCCTCGACCGTGCCGAAAGACATTACACGTCGCTTGCAACGCCGCCAGAATGTTGGCGGCGAAGAACGCAGCACACCATGGAATCCCGGCGATGCAGATAAACTCGGCCGATTGATGGAGTTGATCAGTTTTCACGAATCCGCTGGCGGTAGCAAATACACTGGACTTTACAATCGCTATTTGAGCGAGTTGGATTGTTCGGACGTGATTCGATTGGATCGCGCGGTCTTGATTTGCGAATTCAAAGATCCAACACTCACTTGGTCCATACGAAGGAATTCCGTGCCTATCCAAGCTACCGAGGGAGCACGAAAAACGTTCTTGCGTTTGATCATTCCGGTCAGCAAGTCCAAAATCGAATCTCCCACTTCGGGTTCGGTCAATCCAGCAATCGGTCCAAAAACGTGATCAAAACATCACAGCTCACAAAAAAATACGACGACATGTACGCTATTCGAGACATCGATCTCGATCTAGGGCAAGGGGACCTGTTCGGTTTCATCGGTCCAAACGGGGCCGGCAAGACAACCACGATGCGGATCATCGCAACCCTCTTAACGCCAACGTATGGTGAAGCCTATGTGTGTGGTTACTCCATTTACACACATCCGAAAGAAATACGTCGCCTCGTTGGTTACATGCCCGACTTCTTCGGCGTCTATGATGATATGACGGTCATCGAATATCTGGAATTTTTCGCCGCAGCGTATCGCATCGCTCCACAAGCCCGTCGCAAACGTTGCGATGAAATGCTAGAAGTTGTCGACCTCGATTTCAAACGGGACGCTTACGCGAACACACTTTCGCGAGGACAAACGCAGCGGCTAGGTTTGGCTCGAGTTCTGTTGCACGACCCGGCGGTCTTGTTGTTGGACGAACCCTTAAGCGGATTGGACCCGCGAGCTCGAATCGAGATGCGAGCACTAATGCGGCGGCTAGGTTCAATGGGAAAGACTGTTATAGTCAGCAGCCACATCCTGCCTGAGCTTGCTGATGTTTGCAACAAGGTTGGGATTATCGATTCAGGCAAGATGATTGCAAGCGACGATGTCGCATCGATGATCCGACAGGTGAGGCCAAACATGGCGATTCTCATTGAACCCGCTATGCAGAATCAATTGGATTCGGCCGCGAAGCTTCTCAGCAATCACGAATTGGTTCAATCGGTGGAGATCGCAGTCCCGGCGATTAAGGCGACCCTCAAAGTGGATGCTGGCGACTATTCGTCTTTAGCGACCCTGCTGGTTAGCAATGGGATAGCAATCAAGCGATTCGCAGAAGAGGAAATCAATCTCGAATCCGCATTCATGGCATTCACCAAAGGTGCTGGCGCCAAGATCTAAATGTGGCATGGAGATCTCCGACGTTATTGCAATATCGCCTTTGGCTCCTAGGCTGGGAATTTATTGAATTGCCCCAAAGTAGCAGGCACACTCCGTGTGCCGTAGCTCAAAAAACCAAAGGTTTTTGACCAGCGGACGGCACATGGAATGTGCCTGCTACAATAAACTCAGGGACGCGCCACACGATGGAGTGCACCTTGCGAATAAATTCAAGCCTAGGAGCGAAAGGCGACAAATCAATTCTCTCCAATATGGCTAAGGGCTAGCGGTTCTTGACGGCCTTGAGCACCTCTGGGTGAGACATCAAGAACTTGCGACGTTGATCCGCAAACTGTTTGATACTTAGCTCGCGGCTTGGATTGGTACCTTCGGATGCGGTACCCAAGTCATAGGCTTCATTCGACGAGAGCTTTCGCGAATCGAGTTTAACCCATTCTTGTCCGCGATCTCGGTAACCTTGCACGACCGGTCCCAGCGTGTTCCAGTCTAAGCCTTTTTCGGCGACTTCGTAAACGTATTGAAGGTATTTGGTGCGTAAGGCAGTCACCTTGAGGAGTTTGCTTCGCAATGGCTTGCTCGGGTCGTCCAATGCAACAAGTGGATCGAGATCAACAGACGCAGAACCGGGCCCCCCAGGACCTTGCCCAGGGCCACCTGGACCTTGCCCCGGCCCACCTGGACCTTGTCCCCGTCCACCAGGACCAAAAGGCCCACCTTGTCCCGAACCACCTTGGTCAGGACCGCCTAGCCCGCGTCCCTCTTCTCCCGGACGTGGCCCACGACCTCCACCGAATCCACCGAATCCACCAGGCCCTCCGCCTGGTCCTCCCATAGCGCCGGAGAAGGATTCGTTCATGTCGTGCGGAACGAGCTTGAAGATCCCTTTGTCATCGAGAAAAATATTGTAGTCGCTTGCCCGTACCCAGTAGCCATCGTTATTGATCAAAACCAAATCGACTGCAAGGAAACGCAAAGCATTGTCGATATCAAGCATTGGGGCCAAGGCCTCTTCAAGCTGATCCGTGGGCGTTTCGTTCAATGTCTTGCATAGCAAAATCAATCGTTGCCACGCGGCTTCCTTGTCTTCGGATTTGATGGAATAAAGCCGCCGATAGTCTTCAGTTCGGTTGCCTACGTATGCCAGTCCTCCACCCCCTCGAGGACTTCCCGGAACCTTCCATCGACTCCCCTTGGTGCTCTTGAAGGCATCTTTTACAAACGTCTTGTCAAATTGCTGAGCGTTTTGGTAAATCCCCCAATCCTCGCCATTGATAACAACTCGAACGAGATTGACCTGCGGAGTCGGAAGAAACTGATTCGCCACGTGCGAATAGAGAACTGACCGCATCAAACTAGCGTCGCCATTGGAATTAAGAAAGTTCAAGGACTTATGGCCAAGAAGTTTTTGGTCAGCTTCCACAAGATCCATCGAGATATTGAGCGATCTCTTGGAGCCTGTTCCAACCATGAAAAATGAGGACGCTCCGCGGAAACCGACCCCAACGTTCTTGTATGTCTTTCCATCGACAATCATCTGAGCAGGTACCTCGACATCCGTTGGCTTAAAATCCGCCATTTCCGCTTCCCAATCCTCTTCTTCGAACTGCAGGAAGATCGTTCGGATGACGTTGGGGTCGTATAGGTTCTCGTCACCGTATTTCTCAACATCGTCAACAGCAACCTTGACTCCAGGTTTCGGAATTGGCCGCGGGGCACCGCCAGGTCCCCCAGGACCGCGTCCACCACCTGGGCCACCAGGACCGCGTCCGCCGCCAGGACCGCCAGGACCGCCAGGACCGCCACCTGATTTGGCTTCGACACGCGCTTCAGCTCGTTCTTGTTTATCTAGCCAACCATTTTTGTCTTTGTCATATTTTGCAACCAGTTTTCGCTCCGGTCCACCTGGTCCACCTGGTCCACCTGGTCCACCCGGTCCACCCGGTCCACCGAATCCAAAACCTCCAAAAATGCCCGGCAGGCCGCCGGGGCCATCCGGTGGCTGCGCGATCAGAATCAATGCAGGCGTTGCGAGGAGGGCAACAACTCCGATTACTATCATTTGCTTTCGCATTTTCGACTTTCGCATAGTTGTTCTATCGACACGCAAAAGCACGTGTCTTTTAGTTCATTTGTCATGCATCTTGATCTCGACGCTTTGGATACCGTCCACTTTGCTCCAACGTTCAATCGTCGCACTAACCGGCGTATCCTGTCGAAAACGGACCGAGTAAGTCCACTCCAAGACGGAACCACCCCGCGCGGTTTCGGCCGAAAGCAACCGGTACGAAGCTAGGTTCGAATCGAGCATTGGAACTACGGCGCGTTGATATTCGGTCCCAATCGACATTCGAAGAGTCAAATTCGCCTCGGGCGCTTCCTGAGAAACACGACGGGGAGATTTGCCGAACACCGGGAGTCGGGCCAAGCCAAGCGTGCCAAACATGACAACCGATCCTAGCGCCGCGACGCCGATGGCTCCGGTTCCGGAAGCCATTCCAACCACCACCGCAAAAATGACGAAGGCGATGTCCTGCGTTTCGTCCAGAACGGTCCGAAAGCGAACGATGGAAAGGGCACCGACCAGACTGAAAGCTCGCGCTACTCGGTCGTCGATGACTTGCATCACCATCGCGATTAAGATGGAAAGCAGGACTAAAGTCAAAGGGAAGGTCGCTGGCACCGGCGTAGGATGCCTATGAATCCGATAAGAAACGGCAACAAGAAAACCAAACAAACATGCCGCGATCAAGCGGAACGACATTAGGGTCGCCGAAACGGGAACTGTTGTTGGTGAACTATCGGTAAACCAATCTGGCATTACTGCGTTCCTTCCCCAGATGAAATGTCGGTTGGCAAAGACAGACCGGCGACAACAATCGCATTACGGAACTTTGAGACAGGTTGCGAAACGAGCCTAAATTCTTCAATGATCCCACGGAAGACGTTCGGCATGGTTTCTCGATACTTCATTTCAACCACGCATTTTTCGTCGAGGAATGATTGGTAAGCTGATGGCGAAGGGAACTGCTGGTCTCTTAACGAACAACACCTTAAGTCGCGGTCGATCGTCAATCGTATTGGACCTAGGGGTTCCATTTGGAGGAACGCAACTCGATCGTATGCGATGCAAAGCGTTGGATGAAGTTTTCGTTTGACTATGCGTTTGGCAAACCAATCGAACTCTGTTGGTGTGCTAGGTTCCGACGTGGCTCTTACTACTTGCAGACCGACTGGTTGCTCCAAGTATGTCCCATTGAGTATCCTGTCCAACTCGGATGATTCGAGTTGGATCCGACGTTTGGAGACTATCCCATTTCGTTTCGACTTCCGTTCTAGAAAAACATTTGGTCCCCCCGCGTACCTCCGAATTCGAAATTTTCTTCGCGAGAAGCCTGGTATTCTTCGAAAAACGTTGCGGTCAAGTGTCTCAAAATAAATTCCCTCGACCGCATAGCCACCGGTTTTGGGGTCCGAATGGGGATCCGCTTGCATTCGAGCTGCCAATGTTGAAACGAACGACTCCAATTGCGATTCTTGAATCAAAAACTTGATTTCAAAGGCCCCTGGTTTCGATGGTGTCGTTTGCGGTTGGCCTAAGGAAAGGGTGGGATTCCAGAGAGACGGGGAAGCCAACGGCTGATTCAAGATGAAATCCTCGGACGGAATTTGTAGGATGAGTTGAAACGGCAAAATCGGGGATTCCGTCTTAGCCTACCACGATTTGCATGAAGAATAGATTAACACGGCCCAAACAACTTGGTTTCGAACAATTTCCCCTTGCTTTCATGAGCTATTCAATCCTTTAACGCCAGGCCCTGACGGTGCTTTGAGGGAATTTCCTCGTTGGTTTCGCCCTAGATTGACCGAACTGAAATGCCCCTGAGTTCATCTCAGGGGGGATTGTTCCCTTCTTTCGAAAGCGGGTGGCAAAGGCCTAAAACGAAAGCCTTACGCCTTAAGCCTTAAGCCTTACTCTTAAGTCTTTCCCCCAACGATTTCCTTTCCAATAATGAGCATCTCTTCGCAGTCCAAAAATCGGTGATTGGATGCAAACAAAGCCGCAATACATGCTTTATGGATTTTCATTTTAAGCCCACCCACTCCAAGGGCTCCGTAGTCAAATCGGTCTCCTCGTTGCACCCCCTTGTCCATCAATTCTATTCCCTCGATTCCCATCGGTGGAACAGCATTCAAGTCGATCGCGACACGCAGTTTAGTTGCTGATTGCAATTGACTCGCTTCGAGCAGTTGCGCACCAGCAGCCCCGCAGCCGAAGACAAGCTGACTTTCCGCCAAAGCACTGTTTAGTGTTGCCAAATCGGACGAACTAGCGGCTGTCAATCGACATGCGGAAACGCCGCTCATGATCAGCCGATTGACGCATTCTCGCGAGCGTTCAAGCGACCTAGAGGCGACCGTAACTTGCGACTTTGCGTTGGCCAGAATTCGGCAAACGCGTTGCCCAACGGCACCCGTCCCTGCTAAAACAAGCGAGGTCGAGTTTTCAAGAGAAATATGTTTGGAAGCGCTGAGCACCGCCGCCGCAGCGGTGCTGTTGGCCCCATTGCTGTCCAACATAATCGAGACCCTGAACGGATCAAAAAGGGTGTCTCGCGCTATCGCGGCTATGGTTTCACCGTCGGTAACATTGCTGCCACCAATAAAAAGGGCCGTATTCTTTAAATCGCTTGGCCCCCGCGTGTACATGGCACCGTGCACCAGCCCGCGCACGTCCTCCGGGCGGATTCCGGAATACTGTAGGAGTTGCTCAACACCGCTGTCGATGGCGACCACCGCATCGAAAACACTGGCTTTTGCGTCGGTATCCAACTGGATTAGTATTTTTGGTTTGCTCATTTAATCATTGAAACTTGTCAACTCGTTTCCGTCAACGACAGGATGAATTCGACGAGGGGCATGGTATACTTTCAATCGGTTCCATCGAGTTTGATTCTTCCCGAGCGTGTATTACGGATTTTGTTATGGCCAAGAAAGGAAATGCATCGGAAGTTTCCACCCCATCTCCAGAACCGGACACGACCAACGCGATGTCCAATAAACCAGATTCCTTATCCGGAGCAGCTACTGGGAATGGTAAATACACGGTCGTTGCTCGTCGTTATCGCCCCAAGACCTTTGCGGAACTGGTCGGGCAGTCCACGGTTGCACAAGCATTGTTGAGCGCCATCGAAAGCAATCGCGTCGGACACGCTTATCTATTCACCGGTGCGAGAGGGGTAGGCAAGACGAGTACGGCCCGCATCTTCGCCAAAGCTCTCAACGCGGCCGCCGAAACGAACGGGAAGTTCGATCCAAATTCCGACATTTCGCAAGCCATCGATGCTGGCGAAGATATGGACGTTTTGGAAATCGACGGTGCGAGTAATCGCGGGATCGATGAAATTCGTCAGCTTCGATCCAACGCTGCGGTCCGGCCAAGCCGTTCTCGCTACAAGATTTACATTATCGACGAAGTGCATATGCTGACCACTCAGGCCTTCAACGCACTGCTAAAAACGCTTGAGGAACCGCCTGGCCACGTAAAATTCATCTTTTGTACAACCGATCCGGAAAAAATTCCGATCACGGTCCTTTCGAGATGCCAACGCTTCGATTTTCCTCCGGTGCAGACCGAACAGATTTTTGAACGCCTCAAATTTATTTGCGAAAACGAAGGGACCCAGGCCGACGAAGCAGCGCTTCGTTTAATCGCCCGACGCGCCGCTGGATCGATGAGAGACAGCCAGTCTTTGCTTGAGCAGTTACTCAGCTTCAGCGGCAACCGAATTACCGTGGAAGTCGTTCACGCTATGTTGGGTACCGCGGACGAGACGAGACTAGCCTCCTTTGCATCCCGCTTAATCGAACGCGATGCGGCCGGGGCACTGAGAGAACTCAACACGGCAGCGGATGAAGGGGTGGATGTGGGGCAATTGGCTGAACAATTGCTTGGATATTTGCGAGACATGATGACGGTGACGGTGGGTGGCAGCGCCGATCTGGTGCGAACCGCCAATCCCAACAGTGTCGAGCAACTCAAAGAATGGGGCAAGACCTGGGGAACCATGACGCTACTGTCTGCTCTACAAATGCTCGATGATACAATCGTCAAAATGCGTCACAGCGTCCAAAGTAGAATTTTGCTCGAAGTCGCTCTAGTTCAAATATGCAACCTGCAGGATCTACAGGCTCTTTCCGATCTAGTGAAGGCGTTTTCGACACAGTCGGCGCCAGCAGCGCCACGGACGACTTTGCTCAAAGCAATTCCGGTCGCGTCGCCTGCCATCGAAGCAAAAAAAAAAGTTGAATTAAGTTCGCAGCAAGATCACTCCAATTCGAACAACCTCAACGAAGCTTTAAAAGTGGAGACAAAGCAGGCCGAACTTCCGATCAAAGATGAGGCACCAGTCGAACCTCAAACCGTAGTTCATTCACACAAACCAACCGTTCCTCAGGCCCAACTTATTCGAAACGCGATGGTCCATCCACTGATCAAGCAATTTATGGATGTTTTTGAAGGACAAGTTGTTCGAGTGGATGTGGCTCAAATCCAGACCCCAGCACCTCACCTCAATTTGCAGCCAGAATGCATTCCCGAACCACAAGATGTCCCGTTACGAGAAAAGCTTCGAAATGAAGTTCGATTCGAGACAGCTGAAGTCGAGTAATTTAGAACAGAATCACTATCACCTACCCGCTACGTTAAATCATGTTCAAGAACTTAACCAACTTAGCCAGTGCGATGAAAAACATGACCCAAATCGGGTCTCAACTCCAAGGTATGAACTCAAGGCTAGAGGCCGCGCGTGTACACGGTAGTGCAAGCTTCGAATCGTTTACCGTGAATGTCGAATTGAGCGGCCTAGGTGTGGTTCAATCGATTCGCATTTCCCATGAATTGACGTTAAGTGATCAAAAGTCACTCTTGCAAGAGTTGACCAAGGACGCAATGAATCAAGCGGTCAGGGCAGCCAAAGAAATGCATATCACCGAAGTGAAAGTTCTCACCGGTGGTGCCGAGTTTTTTCCAGGCATGAATGACATGATGCAAAACATGATCAAGTAGTCGGTGCATCGAAAGGCGAACTTTCGTTCGTTTTTGGTATCGTCGGTGTTGGTACCGGTTTCGGATCGGCAACCGGTGCTGCATGTGGCTTGGCCTTGGGGGCAAACACCAATACGGTAACGGCACCTGCAATACCGAGCACTAAGGAGCCAAGGAAGTAGGTCGTGATCTTGTCGAGCGAGCCCCCTACGACCATCGATGTCAACGTATTGATTACGGGAGCGAAGCCGAATACTAGTGGCATGACGAAAATCGGTTTGCCGCCGTAATTGAATGCCAGAATGATTCCCAAAGCCCCCATCGCACCAGCCGCACCGGCAAGAATGGACCACATCATACCGCCGCTGATCTCGCTCCAGGTTAACGAAACATTGTCCGGTGTGGCCATCAAAATCATGACCGGCAAGGCGACGGCAATGACAAAGTAAGCAATCCCTACGCAGCAGAACGGACGAAGTCTTGAACCACCCATTTGCATTTGGCCCATATGCAGGAATGGCCCGTAGGCGCCCCAACAGACAACGGCCAAGCAAATCGACGCACCGATAGCCAGCGGGTTAGCTGCGACGGGTACGTGCATTGTCTTACTATCTTCGGTGGAGCTGGATTCGGTCTTTACCACCACAGCTTTGGCGGTGGGTGCGGGTTTGTTGATCAAAACCCCAACCGCTCCAAGGGCAACCAAAACCAGCCCGAGAATGAAGGTCGGTTTGATCTGCGAAAAGGACTTGTTGAGCCAAGAAGTGACCAGCGTGTTCACCACCGGGGCGGCACCAAAAACGATGGGCATGACATAAATGGGCATCCCTTTGAATGCGACAGCCAAAATAACACCCAGGGCGCCAAGTGCACCGACGGTCCCTGCAAACAGCGACAGCAACGTACCCCCCATCGACCAATAACCCTTTTCCGGCTTCCTGCTGAGCAACCCTAACGGTACTAGGACGGCAATAAGAAAATAAGCGATGCCGACCCCAACAAAGGCGCGAAGCGAGCTATGGCCGAGTTGCTCAGTCCCGTGATGTAGCAAGATGCCATACACGCCCCAGAACAGAGCTGTCATGGCAGTGAACAACAAGACGAACGGTAACTTGATCATAAAGGATTCAATTTCTTGCGACGGTGAAGTAATGTAGTGATTCTGATTTGTAATGGCTATTTTGTTTTGGCTAGCGACCTATTGGCGTATCCCAACCCGAGGCGTAAGCGAGGGACAATGTCACTTGCCCCTCACGTACGTCTCGGGTTGTGATGGTTGGTTTTCACATCGCCGCTCGCCTTAGGTTACTATTTTACGGTAAGCATTCGTTCGAGTGCTATCAAAGAAAAATTGGCGATGTCCTCGCGTACCACAATTTGATTTACGATGTTTCCTTGGACTAGGTTTTCAAGGCACCAACATAGGTGGGCTAAATCGATGCGATACATGGTAGCGCACATGCAAACGAGCGGCGAGAGAAAGTGAATCTCCTGCTCAGGATGCTCTTTCTTGAGTCGGTTGACCAAGTGCAATTCGGTACCGATGGCCCATTTGGTACCGGGCGGGGCTTTTCGGACCGTTTCAATGATCTTGCTAGTGGAACCCGAGATGTCGGCGATGTCGTTCACTTCTTGCGGGCATTCGGGATGAACTAGGATTTTGATGCCAGGGTGATTTTTGCGGAACGAGGCGACGTGGTCTGCTTGAAACATTTGATGCACCGAGCAGTGCCCCTTCCAAAGAATCACGCGTGATTCTTGGATGGCTTGTTCGGTATTGCCACCGAGCTCTTCCGCATGCGGATTCCAGACGGGCATCTGGCTGTTCGGAATCCCCATTTTGAGGGAAGTGTTTCGGCCCAAGTGTTGATCCGGAAAGAAGAATACGCGTTTTCGTTGGGCAAAGGACCATTCGAGCACGGCTTTGGCGTTGCTACTAGTACAAACGATTCCACCATGCCGACCGCAAAATGCCTTGAGGCTGGCGGCGCTATTGATATAGGTGACCGGAGTCATGTCGGACGTATCGATGACATCTCCCAGCTGTTTCCAGGCGGCTTCAACTTGTCGGATACCTGCCATGTCGGCCATCGAACAGCCGGCCGACATATCGGGCAGAATAACCGACACCCGTTGGCCGTTCCTGGATTGAAGTTTCTCAGGGCGATTGGCCAGAATATCGGCGGTTTCCGCCATAAAATGCACGCCGCAAAAAACGATGGCTCGGCAGTCCAGGCTATCGGCCGCCAACTTGCTTAGTTGGTACGAGTCTCCGTTCAAGTCGGCGTGTTCGATCACCTCGTCCTGTTGGTAATGGTGACCGAGAATGAGCAAGCTTTTGCCCAACTCGATTTTTGCAAGCCTGATTCGTTCGTGAAGGGTTTCGTTGCCGAGTTCTCGATAAGGGGGAAACGGCAGCGGTTCGAGTGCGACGCTCATGTGTGGATTGTCTGAGGGATTAATAAAACAAATAGTCGATCGGACAGGTGCCCCTTAAGGCGAGCGGCGATGTGAAAACTACCAATCATAACCCGATACGTAAGTGAGGGACCTGCGAAACGTCCCTCGCTTACGCTTCGGGTTGGGATACTCCACTCTGCCGCTCGCCTAATTTGAGGCCGAATTGCCGAACATTCCAAGGCACCAATTATAGGAATCTTTCATGAAATTCGGTGGGTCGCGATCAAGATAGGTGTGGAATGACGTCGATACTTTCAAATCGGCGCCTGTTTTTTTGCTTTCAACTAGGGTTTGGATTGCATGAGTACGGTCAGAACACATTCGACAGACAATTCTGCCAAGGTGGACTACTGGAAAAGCCTGCTCAAGATTGAGACCGAGGTGGCGGTAACGCTCGCTCAGCAAAAACTTCCTGTGGAACGCATTTTGCAGTTCGTCCCAGGGGTCATGATTCAGTTTGACAAAGGGTGCGATCAGCCGCTTTTTCTTGAGATTGATGGCAATGTCATCGCCGAAGGGGAAGTGGTCAAGGTGGGGGACAAGTTCGGGTTGCGTATAACTGAAATTAGCAATCGCGAAGAACGTTGGGTTCCGTTGGTTCAAGCATTGAAGAAGGAGGGAAAGCAGACTAATTAGGCGAGCGACAGCATTGATGCCCACCATCGTGTGGCACGTCCCCGAGTTTACGAAGGGCGTGGTGAGTCGCTAGAAGCATGTGCCACAGTTCCCACGCCCACGCTTTGCTTTGGGCGTGCCACACGCCAGTGTCGCCTTTCGCTCCGCGAAATTGTCGCCTTTCGCTCCGCGAAAGTGTGCTCGGTTAACGCACTTTTGCGGAGCAAAAGGCTACACTCACTTAAATAGATGCATTGGACGCTTGCGAGGAATCGCCCATGCCTGTCGTAAAGCGGGGAGAGTACTTTTCTTGTTTACGTGCGCACTCAATACAAGAGGTAGCGTATGGGACTGCCTGAAGTCGAGCTAGCGGAATCGGTTTATCGCACTGCTCACACTCACCGTAGTGGCCATCGCGAAGACGATTCAAAGCTTCCTCGATTTGAGAAAGTTCACGGCTTTCCACTTCTACTAGTTGACTGCTAATTTCGTCTTGTGCGGTGTCCATTGCGGCGTCAATAACGTCACCTCCGTCTTGGGAGAGAGACTGAAGCATACTTAAATCACCGTCGAGGGCTTTTCGCAACGCTTCCCGGCGAAGCAGTAACACATCCCGCAGTTTGGATAAGGCTTCTTTTCGTGACATGATGCTTCTCCGCGTCAAAGTTTTGGCACCCCCCACCAAACGAAGGGTGTCGGCAGCGATGAACTATAGTACGCATTCGAATGAAAAGCGTTCGTTTTTTGTTTGATCGGGCCTGTTTTAGCGGCTTCGAAAAAGCGTTCTCGGACTGCTCGCCTCCGTAATTATTTGCCAGCAAAGGATTTGCGACGCTGTTCCGATTGGCCATATTTTTTCAAAAATATTTCTGATTTCGCTTGCGTTTTTGACGAGATCTAAAATGTCTAACGAAAAAGCCCTCAAAACCAGGCGCATTCGTCTTTTGAGCAAGAATTTCAAAAGACGAAGACGATAAAGGCAATTGGTTGTCTATCGCTTTCCATCTATGACCGCATTCCCCAGCAAAGCAAATGCGAAACCTCGCTCCATCTCTTCCTCACCAAAGTCGATCAGCCGGTATCGACGCCGCCATTGGGCAGATTGATCTGATTGGGGAGTTTGGGGAGATTGTAAAGTCTTGGAGGATTAGAAGCCCTCGTTGCACAATTGGATCGGGTTTAGATTGCAGTGTCCAACTGACTACTCCGGGCATCGCATCACTCCATACCGTTTTGATATTCGGCAAGAAGCACACCTTGTTGCGCTCCGTTGGGCCAACCCTCATTTCCAATAGACACGTTCGTGAATGGCTCATCGACCAGCCAACAGAAATTTCAGTTGGACAATCGCGATTGGTGATCCATCCGTCGATCGGCGTTTTGGCGACAGTTGTCCATGCTGAGAATTTGATCGATCACGCAGCACGCATGTGCAAAGACCCAACTCCATTGAATCGGGAGTTACCAAGCACAAAAGTTGCAGGCCTGAATGTCCAACCAAACGAAACCGAAATTGGGTTGAATGGAACTCACATCGATTCCGCCGCGTCGGCCAGACTGGACGACATCGAAAAACTCCTGGAGTCTTTGCAGATTTCGTTAGACAATATGCAAGCGTCATTGGGGACGGATGCTAATCGTGCGAACGAATCGATTGTCGAATCCGTAACCCAGGAAATCGACGAGTTTGGGAAGAAACTGTTTACAAGCTTAAACGAACAACTGGCCAATCAGACAGGTGTTCAACAATCGTTGATCTCCCATTTGGCGGACCGATTCACCGACCGATTGGGGGCAATCGATGAACAATTGAATCGATTTAGCGAAGCCACAAATCAGCATACGAGTTCACTAAACGAATTACTCACACAAGCAAGCAGAGAACAAACTCTCATCGAAGATCGATTCCATGAAGTCATTTCGCATAGGAACGAACTGATCGACGCGGTTCAAGTCTTGCGTTCTGAAATCGCTCTCGCCTACCTCGCACCTGGAGATCATTACCGATCGTCGAATGGTTCGAGCGTAGCAGAGTCCGCGCCCGATAAGACCAATGTTGGCGAATTTGCAGCTGGTTCGCCTGAGTATCGGTACGACGAATATTCTCAAGGTTCGGTCAGCGATGATCAATTGGCTCAATCGCTGGAACGGGCTCAAATACAAATCCAAGAGCTGAATGCTCAACTAAGGAATTTGGAAGCGGAACGAGATTCCTCTCAACAGCGAGTGGCCCATCTCATTGAGTCTTGGCCATTGGAGGAGTCCTCGGTACAGGAGCCTTCGGTACCGGAGTCTTCGGTACAGGAGCCTTCGGTACCGGAGTCCTTCGAATCCGATCCGGGGTCGGAGAATCAGTACGGCTCTCAAATTGAGTCCGACGGTGCAGTGAACCACGAAGTCATATCGGATGAAATTCAATACCCTGCCGCGACAAACGAGGTTACTAGCTCGGTCAATATCCAACTGCAGACTTGGTTCAAACAAGATGTTCCGGAAGTAACGAACGCTGATTTTGAATCAAATCCGTCGTACCCAGAAGATCAGTCCGTTCTGCTCGAGTCGGAATCGAATTTCGCGTCTTTTTCGGCTCCTGACTTGACCTGCTACTCGGACGTTGGGTGTGAATGTGTCCCTTTGGAGCAACTCGCACCATTGGACCAACCCGTGGAATCCTCGAATTCCAATTCGGATTCCATTTCAGCGCGTTTGCAACGCATGTTGATTGACGCAGACCACCGTCGAGGAGCTTCGAATCCCCCAAGCGAGTTGCGGACGTCAGGCAGCTGGTCTCAACGATACAGCAATCAACCGACGGAAGGCTTCGAGAATAGCCAACCCAATCCAGCCAGTCGAAGCGGTAGTGAGCCTGAATCGGTCGTAACTTTCGAGACTTCGAAACACGCGGAGGAGTCCGACGACGCTATCGACTCTGAGGATGACGCCGCTCACAACGTCATAGCCGATGAGAACACGATCGAATCGAAAGACTCGACTCCAAATGCCGCTGCCTCCTCGCAAGAGCATGAACCGGAGGAAGAGGAATCGATTGAAGAATACATGCAAAGGCTCTTGCATCGCGTTCGCGGTGGATCGGAGGACACCCAGAAAACCGAATTGAAATCGAATCCGACAACGCCTAGCCCGATCATTCCAACCAAACCAAAGTCGCGAATTGCGGCTTCGCTGGGCTTAGACTCGCCGGAATCGGACCCTTCCTCACCAGACGATAACCCCAGTCAAGAGTTGTTCGTACCGCGTAAACAAGCCCCAGAGCAGAGAAACGATTTGGTTGCACTTCGGGAGCTTGCAAACACCAATGCTCGCCGGGCCATTACCCGGAGTGATATCCGGCGAACCAACTCGGCATTTTTCCTTAAACTCGGAGTGACCGCGTTGGCCGTTTCATCGGCTGCAGCCTTGTTCATGTTTAATGGACTGACTCTGAATGCCCCCTTTGCTGGGATGGTGGCAGCCGTGGTCGTCGCGTTACTTTGGGGCTATGACTGTGCTAACCACTTCAAACGACTGAAGAACGTTGGTGAAAGGGGCAAAGTGACGCCTGAGGAGACGGCCGCTGGACAGTCGATCCGCGTCAGTTCTTCTGAGGATAGCGGCTGGCGTCCTACCTCCGATTGAGACTCGGACTTGCAGGCAAAGGCTAGATCGGTCAAGCTACCATAATTCAAACCCGTTGAATTATGAGGAAAACGACTATGTCCCTGGATTTCGACCGCACTCCATTTCTCACGACAAATCGCCGATCGGCTGCGGCGATATCGTATTTACTAGCAATTGCGATGGGAATTCCTTTGGCAGGTTGTGGCCCAACGGAACCGAAGGAGATCTCGGCCGCGACTAGCGGATATCAGCCAGTGAACGAAACGGAGCCGAAATTAGCTACTGCACCTCCAAAGTCGGCCGAGACGTCTAACCCAGGTGACCGGACCACACTTCCGACCGCCCCGGCTGTGCCCTCGTTCCAACCTGGAAAACTGGATCCGAAAATCGCAGCGAAGCAGTATATGACGCTTCAACTGGGTGAACTGAACGGAGCCAAGCCTTTGATGGATTTTCTCAATACGAGTTCGCGCGCCGTCATGGAGTTGTTAGCGGACGGACGCAAAAAGATGCTTACGAATGACGTATTGCTCGATCGGGGTATGAGTCTGTCTCGCATGAAATTGGAAGCGTCGCTACGTTTAGAAAAGCTGGCCACCAATGATGACGAGAAAGCGGCTTCCATGCTCGGAAAACTCGAAGCCTTTTCGCAGATGGCGAGCTTCGGCGATGTCGCTGGGGCGGATTCCTTGCGAGAGTTAGCAACAAAGGAAATGGAAAATGCAGACAAACGTGTAGCCCAACAAGCTAAATCGGTAGCATTGAGTTTACTTGTCAGCGATTACGAAAGCGGTGCCGCCAAATCCAATGAACTAGTTCAGTTGGCGACGGCCATTCTGTCCGGCGTCAATGATCTGACTGCGACCAATCTAAACGCATCGATACAAGCCGTTGAATCGCTTACGAAACGCTCGGAGGACGATGCTGCGTTGGAGTTGGCCAAGAAAATAGAGGAAGCGTTTCGTGAAAACCCAGAACCCCAACTTGCTCTAAGTGCATGGGAAATGCACGCAAGCCGACTCAAGGAGACTAATGAAGTCGGTGCCTTGATGCAAGCCGACTCCAAAGAAGACCAGGATCCTGTGCGGGCGAGAGAGTTGATTGACGCTCTTATGGCCAAGATCCCGTCTCCTTGGACCGCCTTTTTCTTAGTTCAAATAGCGATCAAGGTGGAGTATTCTGATCGCCCACTCATTGCCAAAGAAATGATCGAAGTGGCGCAAACCCAAATCGAAAACCTGAAGAACCCTGAAGCTAAAGAAGAGCTAGAGAGAAATTGCAAGCAGTTTTTAAGTCGAATAGCGGTTGTGAACAAGCCGCTGAACCTGAGCGAATTGGTCGATACAACAGGCAAGCCTATCGACCTCGAGCGGTACAAAGGAAAGGTGGTGCTCGTCGACTTTTGGGCGACATGGTGCGGACCATGCCTGCAGGAGATCCCAAATATCGAAAACGCTTTCTTAGCTCATAACAAAAATGGCTTTGAAGTCATCAGTGTCAATTTGGATGAAGAGCGGAAGGAGCTCGACAAATTCCTTGCACCGAAGAAAATGATGTGGACCACCTACGTTTCCAGCAAGCCGGACGCGGTGGGGTTCGATACGCCCGTGGCCAGGGACATCGGGATTTCAGCCATCCCCTTTATCGCAATCATCGGCAAGGACGGCAACGTTGCAGGCATCCACATTCGCGGCCGAAAAATCGAAGACAAAATCGTCGAACAATTAGCCAAAGAGTGAGCCTCATGAGATTTTTCATTTTGATTTCACTGATAAGTTGGGCGACCATTGCGCAAGGACAAGATGGCGAAGCTATCGATCATTCGGGTGTTCTGATTGCCGATAGAATCCACGAAAACCAGTTGCATGGTAATCTTCGCTTTTTGTCCGATGATTTGCTTGAGGGACGGGGGCCTGGTTCCAAAGGTGACTCGATTGCGCAACTCTACTTGGAGTCGCAGTTCAAGCGGATGGGGCTTTTGCCCGTCGAGTCCCTGAACTCGTACCGGCAGAAATTTCCAATGCTAGGTTTGACATCCAGCGCCGCAAAGACTTGGTCAATCGGGTCAGCGAAAGCTGGTTCTCCCACCGTCGATTTTCAGTTCTTTAAGGACTACATCGCCGTGGCTGGACGTCCAAAGGCCAAGATCGATATCAAGAATGCCGAGATCGTTTTCGTAGGCTACGGCATTCAAGCACCGGAGTACCAGTGGGATGATTTCAAGGGGCAGAACCTCAAGGGCAAGATCTTGTTGATGATGAACAACGATCCAGAATCAGATCCCAATTTGTTTGCCGGCGCAAGACGCTTGTACTACGGACGATGGGACTACAAATACGAAAGCGCCGCTCGGCAAGGTGCAGCAGGCGCAATAATTATCCACACAACCCCGTCGGCTGGCTATCCGTTCACGGTGATCGAAACCTCCTGGACCGGCGAACAATTTGAGCTTCAGGATACCTCTGCTCCGCGCATGGACATGAAGGGCTGGATGACAAATGATGCCACCGCTAAGCTCGTGGCTCATGCCGGCTTCGAATTGGATGCGCTCCGAGCGAAAGCGGAATCAAAAGACTTTCAGCCGGTACCGCTAGGTGTGACGTTGAGTACAACCATCGATTGCGAGATCCGAGAGAAATCAACCGCAAACGTGCTGGCTGTGTTGCCTGGAAACGACCCAAAACTGTCGAGCGAATATGTTTTGTTCATGGCTCATCACGACCACATTGGAATTGCGGCAGATCGCGATGTTCGAGGAGATAGCATCTATAACGGAGCTATCGACAACGCGTCAGGAACGGCGGCGCTTTTGGCAATCGCGCAAGCGTTGACCGAAAGCCGTGCGCAACCGAAACGATCGATTCTGTTCGCTGCCGTTGGAGCCGAAGAGCAAGGGCTTTTGGGCTCGAAGTACTTTGCCGAACATCCTCCCATACCGAATGGCAAACAATCCGCCGTCATCAATATCGATGGCCTTAATTTCCTTGGTCCAACCAAGGATATCAATGTCATTGGACTTGGCAAAAGCTCTCTGGATCGATTGGTAAATGTCGTTGCCAAGTATCAAGGGCGAGTAGTGGTCCCGGACCGTGAGCCAAGCAAAGGATTCTACTATCGGTCCGATCAGTTTTCGCTAGCGAAGGTGGGAGTACCCGGAGTTTATTTGCATTCCGGACATGTCGTCATTGGCAAACCTGATGGATGGGGCAAGGAACAATTGGACGCTTGGACCGAGAAACACTATCACCAACGTTCCGATGAATACGATCCGACCTGGGATCTATCCGGAGCAGTCCTAGATATCCAGTTGTTGTTTCATGTAGGTTGGATGGCTGCCAATTCGGACACCATGCAATCGTGGACGCCGGGAGACGAGTTTGAAGCTGCCCGCAAAAGCGCGATCCAAACCAGCTCGCGGTAACGACTTTTTTGAGAGCAAAAAATAAGTACGGTAATCCCTCGATGGAAATTTCACAGTCGTACCGCTATTGCCCAGCCTGCGGCATAAAACGAGAGAAACTAAGCCCCGCACGTCCATTTCGATGCGAGTCATGCGGCCACACCAGTTTTTTTGGACCGGTCACGGCCGTAGGTGCTTTGCTCACGAACCAAAGCGGGCAGGTATTGCTGATCGAGCGAGCCAGAGATCCGGGACTTGGCATGCTTGGAATGCCGGGCGGATTTGTAGATCCAGACGAAGGAGCCGAGGTTGCACTGAGACGCGAGATTCGGGAAGAGGTCGGTATTTCGGTAGGCCATCTGACGTTTCTGATGACTGCACCCAATTCCTACTCATACCACGGAATCGTGCATCCCGTTCTGGATATCTTTTTTTGCGCAAGTGTTGCCGAGGACCAAGAAATCGCGCAGGACGTTTCTGAAGTATCGGCTTGGATGTGGACCGAACTAACACCGGAAATACTAGCTCGAATAGCGTTTCCCTCCAACCGGCATGCCTTAGAGCGATTTTTGGTCAATCGGCAGAAAAGCACAAATCGCAGCTGAATTGCCAGCTTGGATAGGCTTCCATCAGACTTGGCCGAGAGTACCGGTTTTGTAATTTTCTGGAATTTGCTGTCTGGACAATAGTTGTTTAGACGACTATCATTCCGTAGAGGGCTACGATTCGTTCACCTGGAGAGGAGATCGTCCGGTTCAAGCACTTGTATTTGCTTGCAATTCCGGGAGGGCGAGGCTCCTGCCGAGCT